>JBGPNE010000074.1:0-8529 GCA_041487335.1 Pyrinomonadaceae bacterium | reverse complement strand
CTGAGTTGCGGTAGATACGAGCATCAGGATTCCTCGGCACTAGTTGCGTTTGAAAAAACAACAGACGGCACAAGGACAGGTACTATTCGGGCAAATCCTGATGTCGAGAGTAGATGTGTAAAAGAACAACAATAACTTCTAAAACAGTATACCACAATAAGCTCGTCAGACTGCCTGAACGCCGAACCTCGCTCTACTTCGATCTATTTATAGAAGGAAAAGCGAGGTCTTTGCTAGTCGTAGGTCCCTGGACAATTCTTTGTACATCAGTTGATGAGATCGAGGGACGAACGATCGGCGGGCCAATGGTTTTTTTGGTTGTCGTATCTATGGCTTGATATCGTCTGTACCTGTCTGACGCTCCGGGAAGAACTTCATGCATTCAAACAGACGGTACAACTTCAACATTCCGTGTTGCAGGCCACTCTTTACCGTCTCAACCGGCTGTTCGAGATTCATCGCGATTTCGCGCGGCCTCATTCCAGAAAAGTAGGCCAGCTCGATCATCTTACATTGCACAGGCGAGAGTGAATCCAACGTCGAACAAACGAGTCTCTGGTGTTCTGATTTGCTCATGCCAATCTTGTTAGCGGCCGTAAGACTGTTCTGGCCGGCAAGTCCAACTGAGACTGCGGGCTGCTGGGCCGAGTTGCTTAGACGGAGATGTTCAAGCGCGTGCCGGTGAGCGATAGTGATTAGCCAAGTCGCCAGCCACTCCTGTCGTTTGTCGAACTGGACGGCTTGCTGCCTCACTTCAGTGTATACATCCGCTAACACTTCTTCAGCCGTCGCGGTGTCACCGAGGACAAGTAATAGCAGTCCGAAGAGTAGTCCGCTCGTAGCATCGTAGAGCGGCGCGAAAGCGGACTCATCACCTTCAGCTATCAACTGGATCAGCTTCACAAGATCCTGCCCACCTGTGCGCTCCTCACGGGCCCCAAAAGAAAGCACAACTTTTCGGGATAAGGCCACCGGAACTCCTTGGGGGAGGAAAATGCGAATCTGCAACGACTTCGTAGCGTCTGGAACGGTCCGAAAACTATAACCGTCGAGTACGCCGTTCCCGATATGTATAGTGCCAGTGCTGCCAGCGCCACCTGAGACTTAACGGATAAAAG
Organism: Pyrinomonadaceae bacterium; assembly: GCA_041487335.1. Lineage (GTDB taxonomy): Bacteria > Acidobacteriota > Blastocatellia > Pyrinomonadales > Pyrinomonadaceae > PSRF01. The sequence goes on along the minus strand of JBGPNE010000074.1, from coordinate 7,411 downwards.
TGTGGCAAGGGGCCAAGCACCGTGCCCAGCCAAACTTGCCGTAGTACCACAGAAATAAGACTACTCGAATACAGTAACCTTCATTATCTAGCACGAGAATCAGGGAATTGTTGTTGTTGAAAGGGCGCCGCCAAAAAGCAACTGAAGGGTGGGGTCGGATCCCGCTGAACCCCACCCTTCATCCCCGGTGTACCTTCGGCCAGACGCATTCGCCATCTACATGAGAGCGCAATCATGCGCGCTTCCTAAATCCGCGAGTGCATCGCATGCCTTCACATAGACGCCAGGGATGGCTAACATAAACCACGCGAAGCTATTTGTATGTGCACTAGCACACATATAAATCATTTGAACTTCGAACTCTTTCATGTTCCGACTCCGCCGACCCGGCATCCGCAATCTACTTGCTTTCTACTTTCCCGCTTGACGGTGTCTGGCCGGTGTTTAGCCCTTGATCGGGTCGTTCCCGCAATATCTTCACCGTCTGCTCCTTTGACGGGGGAATCCCCCATTTCGTGTCACAGAGGTGTCAGCCTGCGCGGCCGGCTGCGTCAGTGCGTCCTTGAACAAGCTGTCGAAGGGTGGGAGCGACTCGCGACGTCGGTGCATTTGAAATTCATTAACCCACGACAGCACAGATGTCGACCATTTCTTCGGGTCGGCGGCAAGTTCGACCTGGGCTTGAATTCCCGGGCCTTTGCGCTCCTCTTTCTTGATGAGTTTGACCGATGGTTTCGTGTTCATGCCTTCTGCTCCCCCGATGCCTGAGCTACGAAGCTTAGGCCGGGTATGAAAAGTCTGACTGTCGTCTTCTTTCACGGCGTCTTCGTTGTCCACTTTTACTGGTTAACGGTACCAACGAATGCTTCAATGTTGGGGTTTTCTGGACGTGGACATCACGTCCCCTCTCTTCAGCCATCCTTGGAAAATTACAGACGGCAGAACAAGGGGGTTGCTGACCAGATTCCAGTGTCGAAAGGTGCTTTGTCTAAAGAAAAACTCAGTTCGTATGTACCACTCGCAAGGGTGACAGTCTGTGCGCTAACACACATAGCCGCCGCAAGCCAGATGAGTCCTCCGGAGCGGCTAGATCGTGGGTGGTCCGCCTAGTCGCGCCTTGTTTTTGACCATTCTTTGTACATCAGTTGGTGAGACCGCCGCGCGAATGATCGGCGAGCCGACAGTGAACCACTGCTCTCGGCGACAGCGCCGATCATCGGCTTTCTGTCGTCTCCCTGATCATTCAGGTGCCATTCATTAATAAAGGCCCAATGCGAGGTATCACGGGAATCGGGTACGGGCAACTTGAAAATCAGATCATCGTGGGGAGCCAGTGGCCGCTTAAGAGAAACTGTAGCCACTTCGATCCGCTTATTTCGAGAACGCACAAAAACCAGCAGCAATAAGGTGATGACCAAACTCTCAACCACGGTAATCAGGAAGATAATTTTCATAGTGTACAAATCCTTAGGGTCACCCAACTACATTGCTGGCGTGAGGCTGTTGCAATATTCACCTTATGCTAGCCCCGGCTATGTGTCAAGTGTAGAATATATCTCATATAGACAATATTTCTCATATATGGTAAATAGTTAGTACAAAGAGGAGCGTACTATGATTGAGATCCGAGTCGATGCGGTGCTGGCAGAGCATGGACGGACGTTCTATTGGCTGGCTAAAGAGACAGGCATCAGCCACACGACGCTGTGGCGTTTGAAGAAGGGCAAGGCGTTGGGCATCAATTTCGATACGTTGGAGAAGCTGTGCCAGGCGCTCAAGTGTCAACCTGGCGACGTGCTCACGCTCGCGAACGAAAAGAACAAACACAAAACCCGAAGTGCGACAGGTAAGCAGAAGTCTTAAGAGAAAGATCGACTTCAAGGTATGGTGACTCTCTCCGTAGGCTTTGAGAATCTGTAATGAACTGGAATCGAGCTCAAGCTGAACGCTGTAATCTTGCCGAACCCAGAGCCCCCCGACGATCACAACGTTGCCGAGGTTGGACAATAACTCCACTTCGGTGATTTCCGTAGTTCCTACCCGTTTTCCACTGCGTCTGTTAAGTCTTCGAGCCGCTGCGTGATAGCGTTCGCACGGAACGCGCCTGGATCGCATCCTTTTCATGCTCTCTGGAATCATCCAGACTACCTGAAGCTCACACCTCAGCTGCGACTACCCTGAGTGGCGCGTCCCTTCCAAAGTAGAAGATCAACCGTATTGAAACTGTAATTACCTCACAGACAGATCCAGGAGACTCGTCCTAATGCCCAATCCGCCTTCGGCGATAAACCGTCTGCCAGTGCGCATCGCGCTCACAATTTCTTTCTCTATCGGTCTCATTCTATTTGCGGTCGTGGCGATGCCTCCCAGTTCGCGTGCGATAGGCGGGTCTGCCAGCGCGTCCGATGCTGGCAGAAAGCGCCCGAGACCGGAATTCGTTCCCGGTGAAGTACTCGTCCGTTACCAGAGCGAAAGTGTGGCCAAGGGCCAGCCGCGCGCAACGACGATCCAGAACGCCGAGGGCCAATCCATGGTGATTCACTTGGAGCGTTTTGAAGGATCAGAGATAGTCAGCGGATTGCGAATCGCTCGCGTGGCGCCTGAAGACACACTGAAAGCGATTGAGGCTCTTCGACAACAGCCGGCTGTACTCTACGCCGAACCCAATTATCTTCTGTTTCCTGACACAACAACGCCGAATGATCCGAGCTTCGCTCAACTCTACGGTATCGCGAAGATTGGCGCGCCTCAGGCATGGGACACGACGCAAGGAAGCACTAACGTGGTTATCGGAGTAATCGACGAAGGCATCGATATTAGCCATCAGGACCTGCAACCTAACATCTGGACGAATCCAGCGCCTGGATCAATTCCGGGAATCAGTGGTGACCTTCACGGGTATGACTTTGCTAACAATACTGGAACGATTTCTGCCGATGATCATGGTTCACACGTCGCCGGCACGATCGGGGCGAAAGGCGACAATGGCATAGGCGTCGTGGGAGTCAACTGGAACGTTGGCCTGATGTCCTTGAAATTTATCAGCGGACCCAGCGGTAGTACTTCGAATGCGATTAGAGCGTGCAATTACGCCAAGCAGATGCGGGACTTGTGGATCAGTTCCTCCGGGACAAAGGGAGCGAACATTCGAGTATTGAATAATAGTTATGGCGGCGGAGGTTTCACGCAAGCTTTTCTCGATGCGATCAATGCTCTCAACCAATCAGAAATCCTGTTCGTCGCCGCCGCCGGCAATGTCGGCACTGATACTCCCGAACGAGATAACGAGCTCGTGCCGCATTATCCATCCAGCTATAATGCCCCGAACGTGGTCGCGGTAGCGGCTACCGATCAAAACGATAATCTCGCCCTCTTCTCGCACTACGGTCTCTCCAGCGTGCAAATAGGTGCACCTGGCGTAAGCATTCTGAGCACCACACCAAATAATACTTTTGGGTTTAAGAGCGGGACGTCGATGGCGACCCCGCATGTGGCGGGAGCGGCGGCTCTGCTGCTTGCGCAAAATCCAAGTCTTACCGTACAGCAGTTGAAGGATCTTCTTTTGTTCAATGGAGACGTGACATCTGCTTTGGTTGATAAGACCGTAACGGGTCGTCGACTGAATGTGTTCAACAGTCTTCAGGCGCTGGCGGAAAATGATGTAACGCCGCCGGGAACGGCAACCAATCTCCACGTAGCCTCTCAGACAGGGCGCAGTATGAATCTGGGCTGGACCACTTCAGGTGATGACGGAGCAAGTGGCCAGGCATCGCTATACCAGTTAACTTTTACTGACCCGGCAACGGGAGTTGTAATTCCGCTCAAGAATGTAATACCGGCAAGCTCAGGATCACCGCAGACCCTCGACGTAAAGATTCCTTACCGACACACAAGCGGAACGATTACCCTTCGCGAGTTTGACAATGTTGGGAATGAAGGCATGCCCGCAAGCTTGAATGTCTCGATTCCCCTGGCTGACGGCGATCCATACAGGCTCACGCTTGGCGCCCCAGTTGCCCTTTCTACCGGGGGAACGCTGATTAGCGATTTGGCCGTCGACGATGGGTATCACACGAATTATCCGCTGCCGTTTGCCTTTCCATTTTTTGGGCAGGCCTTCAGCAATGTAACAATCTCTTCAAATGGAACCCTCTATTTTTCGACGCCACCTAATGGTCCAAGTGCCGATGCGTTGAGTTCATCCGGGGATCTGTCAAAGTTTAAGATGATTGCTGGATTGTGGGACGACTTGGACCTGCGGACCAGCAGCCGTTCGGATGCAGGTCTTTACGTTGTGCAACCGGATGCGAACCGAGCTATCTTCCGCTGGCAGGGCGTACCCTGTTATGACCTCGGCAGTGGGTGTACTGGAGGAGCACCGGTCAATTTCGAGATCGAATTGCGAAACGACGGCACGATCCGGATTCGCTATGGCGCCGGCAACACAAACCTTTTCCCGGTGGTCGGCATCTCCGCTGGTGAACCGGAGGCCTATTTAGTCACCACACATACGTCCGAGCTAACTTCAATTAGCCTCACAAACGCCCAGGAGGTAACCTTCCTAACACTAGGTTATGAAGGGGACGTTGCGCCGCGACCGAATGGCAGCAACGACGGTATTGTTTCAATTGCGGATTGGGTGCAGACCGGGCGATTCGCGGCGGCGCTGGACACACCTGACCCCGGGAGTGAATTTCAGCGAACAGATTGCGCACCGAAGGGAAGTCTGGGCAACGGTAGCATCACGATTGCCGACTGGGTGCAGGCCGGCCGCTACGCTGCTGGGCTGGATCCAATAGTTTCGGCTGGTGGCCCCACTTCTCCACCTTCAGATTCAGCGAATCAAGCAGAATCTCGAACAAACGCAGGGGAAAGCTCTACTATTGCCGCAGCTCGGATGATCCGGGTCACGGGAAGCGCGTTCAACGCTGGACAACCAGCTTCGGTCACCATCGAATTGGATTCGCAAGGCGACGAGAATGCTCTTGGCTTTAGCGTGACTTTCAATTCGAGTCAATTGACCTTTGTTTCGGCGATCCTTGGCAGTGATGCAAGCGGTGCCCAGCTCAATGTAAACAATGCCAACGCCGCAGCCGGTCGAGTAGGCATTGCGATGGCTCTGCCCTCGGGCCAGGCCTTTGCAGCCGGGACGCGCCAGCTTGTGGTACTCAACTTCAACGTGGCAGTGAATGCCAGTGGTTCAAGTGTGATCAGCTTTGCCGATCAGCCGATTGGGCGCGACGTTGTAGATATGACAGCGGTGGAGTTTGCAGCAACCTACAGGCCGGCGACTTTGAACATCACATCAACCCCAACGCCCACCCCGACGCCGACGCCCACCCCAACAGCTACACCGCCTGTCAGCAGCGTGCAGTTCTCCCAGCCACAGTTTGATCTTATTGAGACAGACGGCATGGCGACTATCACAGTAACTCGCAACGGGGATGCATCCGCGCCGGCATCAATCGACTTCGCCACCAGCGACGGCACAGCCACACAGAGAAGCGACTATATTCTTGCCTCCGGCACACTCCATTTCGCTGCGACGGAAACCAGCAAGCAGTTCACGGTTCTCGTCATCGACGATCTGTACTCGGAAGGAACCGAAAGCTTCAATATAAGTTTGAGCAACCCCGTCGGCACGAGCCTTGGAGTGAGAAGCACTGCCAGCGTAACAATCTTCGATAATGACTTTGGAACGCCCGCAGCAAATCCAATGGACGACGCCCGCTCCTTCGCGCACCAGCATTACTACGACTTTCTGAGCCGTTTGCCCGATCAAAGCGGCCTCGATTACTGGACTTACCAGATCACCGAGTGCGGCTCCGATTTGTTGTGCATTCTCAACAGACGCATCGCCGTGTCGAACGCCTTCTTCTACGAACAGGAGTTTCAAGAAACCGGGGCTTACGTCTATCGCATATACAAAGTGGCTTTCGGCACGGCACCCACTTATGGACAGTTCATGCCAGACCGTAGCCGCGTCATAGGCGGCGCTCAACTTGATCAGAGCAAGACCGACTTTGCGAACGACTTTGTCGAGCGCCCGGCGTTCCAGGATATTTACCCCAAAAGCATGACGGCAGCGCAATACGTTTATGCGCTAAATGCGAACTCGTGGACAAAGGCGGAGCGAGATGCTTTGGTTGGCGGCCTAACAGATAGCAGTGAGACACGCGGGAGTGTGCTGCGAAAGGCGGCCGACAACCAGGCGTTTATCAACCGTGAATACAGGGCTTCGTTTGTGCTGACGGAATACTTTGGCTATCTCCGTCGCGATCCCGATCAGGAGGGGTTCGCCTTCTGGCTCGGTCAGCTGGAGAGATTCCCCATTCGCAACGTTGCCATTCAGCACGCAATGGTCTGCTCTTTTATAACCTCGGTTGAGTATCAGCAGCGCTTCAGCTCTGTTGTGACTCACAGCAATGCGGAGTGTCCACAGTAGTCCGGAGATTCCCCTCACGTACCGCTTTGTTCTGGCTACTTACACAGGCATCAGCCATATGGAAGCACTCAGTACCGACGATGACGATGGCGCTTACGAATCTTGTAGGTATAGAGTGCTCCACTTCCTGCGCCAGCCCCGGCGCCTATGAGCGCGCCCTTCTTTCCGCCGACGAGGCCACCGATGCCCGCGCCTGCTAGACCGGTTCCGGCCACCGTTAATTTATCTCGGTGCTTTTGCCAGAAAGTGCGATGGCGACGGTGACGGTAACGCCTCGTCTGCGCCGACGCAATCGGCGCCGCCGAGAATGCCAGCGTCAAGAATATTAACAGAACTGCTAGAAACCTCTTCACTGTAAGAACTGGTACAGACCTTCTCATGCTAAGTCTCCTATCCGGATTATGGTTCACTTCTGGGAACGTGCAAAAGCCGTGCCTGTTCAAGCTTGGTTAACCTTTGCGACTTTCACGGGCGGCAGTTGCGTACTCTTAAAGGGGCGGGGACATATCGTAGCATTTCACGTAACTCTCTGGAAACGAAACGCAACACCTGGGGTGATAATTATCTTCGCTTGGTGAGCCATTCAACGAATCACGCTGCTATCGCCGATGGTAGTTATCGGAATGTGCCATCTGGCGGGTAGTGGTGCAGTTTGGTTAGAAACAGGTGAAGGAGCGGACCGGGGTCCCAAGCGGGCAGCCCGGTTGGGATGGTGGATGCGACCGGGTCGTCCAGGTGGCACTCAACCAAAGGTTGATTGGAAGCGATTAAACCGACTGCATTTCTGGGGTAGAACGATTGGGCGAGGTCGCGCTCGCTGCTAAGTAGGTGACGATGCCGCTCTGAATATAGCTAAGCGATTTAGTTGTGTGGCGCAAACGGCCAGGTCGCCGCTCAACTACAGAACAGGAAGCGGTAGTGACCTGGCTGTATCGGTACCACAAGCGGGTTGATTGGAGTGCGACT
>JBGPNE010000073.1:0-8547 GCA_041487335.1 Pyrinomonadaceae bacterium | reverse complement strand
GGCTGTACCTTTTTCAAAGTGGTAAAGAACCCCACTGGAGTGGCCAGCCGATTATTCAAACCCGGTTAACAAAAGTCAATGCGAAAGTGGGTAGTGTCCTAGTTTTCGTAACGCAGGTCTAGGGTAGCCTCTCTGAATTGGCTTTACAGAAGCTTCCTTCGTGCGGTTTCGTGTGATTTAGTGGATCGACCTTTTGCCAACCGAGGGCGATCCACTAAATCACACTAAAAAGCACCAAAATCAAAAGGGTTTTCTTTCATTCATGAACCGAGCTAACACGCTAGCTGCTGTAAAGTTATTTCCGAGACACAACACTAGCTTGCGCGCAAACTGACAGTTTGCGTTTACATCGCACCGGAACTGGAAATCTTGCTCAGCGTTTCTGGCGTATGCTATGGTGCGCACACTTAAAGCAGTGTCTTGCGGAATTCCTTCCCAGACTTTTGTGGAGACCACCTTGAGATCGACTAAAAGCTATGAAGCGCTGATCATCGGCTCGGGCGCTTCAGGAGGCATGGCTGCCAAGGAGTTAACCGAACGCGGCTTTGAGGTGCTGGTCCTGGAAGCCGGTCCGCCTGCGAATCCGGCCCGTGACTTCACACATCACGCCTGGCCTTATCAATTGATGTATCGCGGCTTTGGTCCGCCGGGCTGGAAGCAGCAAGAACAGTGGATGCAGGATACGGCCTCCTACTACAGCCGCCACTTCTACGTGAAAGACTCGGAGCATCCCTACACCACCGATCCCGGCAAGCCTTTCATGTGGGTGCGCGCGCGTATTGTTGGTGGCAAGACACTGCACTGGGGGCGTCTCAGTTGGCGGCTGTCTGATCTTGATTTCAAAGCGGCGAGTCATGACGGTTTCGGCGATGACTGGCCCATTAATTATGCAGAGATGGCTCCTTACTACGATCGTATTGAGGAGTTCATCGGCGTCAGCGGAAACACGGATGGTCTGCCGCATGTGCCCGACGGCAAATATATGCCTGCGATGCCCTTGACCTGCGGCGAGCAGCTCTTGCGCAAAGGAGCCGAAAAGACCGGCCGCCGGGGTATCTCCATGCGCGTAGCGATGCTTACGAGCCAACCTAAGCCGTTTATGAAGGGGCGTCGTAAGTGCCACTACTGTGGTCATTGCGGAGATGGCTGTGATGTCAATGCAATGTTTAGTTCCATTGCCTCTACGCTGCCCGTTGCGGCCGCAACCGGCCGGCTCACGCTTCGTCCAAATTCAATCGTGCGTCACATCATTACGGATAATAACACCGGCAAAGCAAGGGGAGTGGCTTTCGTTGACCGAGTGACTAACGAAGAATATGAAGCGTACGCGAAAGTAATCATCCTTGCTGCTTCAACACTCGAATCGACACGCATCCTCCTCAATTCAAAATCGCACCATCATCCACAGGGATTGGGAAACAGTTCCGGCGTGCTCGGCCATTATCTCGTGGACCACTTCGGAGGCATCGGCGCCTCGGGTTTCTTCCCGCTGCTTGCGGGGCGCGATCCTATTAACGAAGATGGCAAAGCCACAGGAATCTTCATCCCCCGCTTCCGCAACCTGGACCAGGAAACAAAACATCCCAAATTCCTGCGCGGCTATGGCTTTGAATGTGGCGCGGGGACTTCTCTCTTTCCCGGTATGGCGCGACGCTTGATCACCGGCTTCGGAGCTGAATACAAGAAGCAGGTGCGCCGCTTCTACACAGCGCCGGTCGGTATGACGGTGCGCGCCGCGATGCTTTCACGCCGAGAGAATTACGTTGAGCTTGACCCGCAGGGCGTAGTAGATGCCTGGGGGATCCCAGTACTCAAAATGCATATTCAGTATTCAGATAATGAACGCGAAATGGCCAAAGATGCGGCAGATACCAGCGAGGAAATTCTACGCGCCGCCGGCGCCGAAGTCGTTTCCACTGGAGGCCAAATGACCGCCCCTGGCCGCATCATCCACGAACTCGGGACCGCCCGCATGGGTAGCGACCCACGGACGTCTGTGCTCAACAAATACAACCAGATGCATGAGGTCAAAAATGTGTTCGTCACGGACGGGGCGTCTTTCGTCTCCTCGGCCAATCAAAACCCGACTCTGACGATCCTGGCGCTAACTTTGCGCGCCTGTGAATACTTGACGGACGAATACAAGCGCGGAAATTTGTGAAGGAAGGGTTAGGATGTTAGCAGAAGGAAAGAATCGCCCGCCATTACTGGCCCGCCACACAAAAACTCAAGGAAAGCTCCATACAATTCCTGGGCTACTTCGGGGGCGCATTTTTGATGGTCAGTTTGAGGCACAAGGGAAAACCTACCGGTTCAGCTTTGCCCCCACAACGGCCTCTCTGGCCGACCACAGGCTTGTCCTGAGCGGACGTCTTGCGGTGAGCTCTCCTCAACACGGCAGACGCTTTGTGGATGGTGTCGAAGCGCGGCTCGTGGCTACACAAAGCGGCGTTGGTGTCTCGCCTGCGCGCCGGCAGTTGCTCACAGGAACAGCACAAACTAGTCAAATATCGACACCAGAGCAAAAGATGGAGCAGGAGAAAGGGCCAGAGACAGAGCTCCAGCCGGGATTACATGCTTTTGAGAGTCCGCAGTTTGATGAATTAGGTAGGCCGATAGTCGAGTCAACCGGACCGCTCAGCTTCGTCGGAGCGCTTTACTTTAGTTTATCGCCCCTTGATGGCCGGGCGCTCGGTGTTCCGCTAGATCTGAGTCGCGTACAATTCAACGGACGATTAGCTCCGACGGATGATTTAGGACGGGATCTACAAGTTATATTTTCAGATGTAGTGGCGGCGCTCTATGGCGATCGGACAGACGAGCGCGCTGCGAACGAGCAGGTACAGAACCTCAATCGCCTTCTCAAATCCTAAGGTGATGTCAATCAAGCCATTCAATCCGCAATACATGAAGGTCGGCATCCTGACGGCCGCGCTGCAAGAGTTAACGCCCCGAGAAAAACGTGATTCTGATCCTGACCGTGCTATTGAAGATTGGGTGGCCTTTGCGCATGATCTTGGAGCAGACAATATACAACTCTCCGCTGCGCTTCATCCTACCGAAGCGGATGTTCCTCCTGAAGCCATGCTCGACCCTGTCGCCAACACTCTTGACCTGCGCGAGCCTTTCAATCAAGTTCGCGCTACACGTGTGCAGAACGCCCTGGCTGAATATGGAATCGGATTATCAGACCTCGCCTACTTTGACAATATGCTGCACCATGATGCGGCCATTAGAAAGAAGAAGCACCAGTTCATGCTCCGTGTCTTTGATGCCGCGATAATGCTGGGTGCGGATGCGGTCTGCGGCTTCGTGGGAAGAAACCAAAAGCTCGGCATGGATCAGAATCTGATAGATTTCGCGGAGCATTTTGTTCCCTTGCTGAAGGAGGCTAAAGCACGCGGATTGACTTACCGCGTCGAACAATGTCCGATGCCAGGATGGACCACCAATGATAACTTCCACAACAACATCGCCTATACGCCCGGGACATGGATTGCGCTTCATAGGATTTGCGAAAAGTCAGGAGTGGGCGATCAGTTTCGCATACACTACGATCCTTCACATGCAATTTTGATGGGACAGGACACGCGCTCGATCTTTCAGTATTTGCAGGATACCGGTTATAACTTTCTCATCGGCGGATTCCACGTCAAAGGACAGGTAATCAATGCCCAGGGCGTTGCCGCCTGGGGATACGGCGGACAGACCATCCAGCGGGGCGATTGGATAGATGATAAACCCTCGGAAAATCCGGCGGATCAGGCAAAAGCCTGGTTGAAGCAGACGGTCCTCTGTGAGCACGAATTACCGGGAACAGCGAAGCATGATCCACTCGGATATTTACAGAATCGGACAGTTGACTGGCTGGACCATCAGCTCGCCGCACGCGAGTTACTTGACCTTGATGTAGCAAGAACACAACTGATCGTGGAACATGAATATCCACCTGCCAGAATTCAGGATGCCGAACGCATTAGGCCGATCCTACAAGGCTCTATCGCCTTTACACGCAAGATAGATGAAGCGGCAGCCTGCATGTTCGCTTTGCAGCATGAGGTGCTCAGGTCTCAAGGTATTCCCGTACAAGGAATGGGAAGAGAAGCATACCGCTCATAGAGGCATTGACCAAAGATGAGCAGGAAGCTGTGCTTAAAGGACCTTCAAAATTTATATGGCCTAGTGGACTGTATCGTTGAAATTGCTAGCGTCCCGTTGCCAGGGCTCGCTTCCTATTCACACCCTATCTTCAGATAGGTGACGACGGTGGACGGGAATTCCCGAAACCGTTTCAACGGTTTGCGGCGCCGCTGGAGAAACCCTTCAAACGGTTTCAGAAGGTTTACGAAACGTTCACGACACCCAGCTAAAGCAGGGTGTGAATGAGAAGTCGCTAGCGAAGCCTCTGTTACAGGTCACTGGTGCACTTCTTCCCACCGGCGCGAGGTAGAAGCTTTTTCTATTGCTGCCAAGACCTTCTGGTTACGCACACCGTCCGCAAAGTTTGGTGTTGGTATCTTCTGTTCATCTATAGCCTTAATCAGGTCCAGCACCGTGTGCGTGAAAGTATGTTCGTAGCCGACGATATGTCCCGGAGGCCACCAACCGGCCATATAAGGATGTGTCGCATCTGTAGCCAGGATTGTCCTGAACCCGCTGTTCGGTCCCTCCTCAATATAGAGTTGCAATTCATTCATGCGCTCAAGATTAAAAACGATGCTGCCCCGGCTGCCGTTGATTTCAAAACGGTTAAAGTTTTTGCGACCCGTCGCAAAGCGCGACGCTTCAATAGTACCGATTGCGCCGTTAGCGAACTTCACGAGAGAAAGCGCCGCATCATCTACATCTACCGGAACCATCGTTTGGCTGCCGAGCTGTTGCGGACGCTCAGTAATAAAGGTTTTGAGCAGTCCCGCAACCTCGGTTATCTCCCCGACAAGATAGCGTGAGAGATCGATTGAGTGAGAGGCGATATCACCCAGCGCTCCGGATCCCGCTTTGGCCTTTTCCAGACGCCAGACGCGGGGAAAGGCAGGATTAACAATCCAATCTTGCAAGTACGTGCCTCGATAGTGAAAGATTTCGCCGATACTGCCATCATCTATTAATTGCCTGGCAAGAGTCACAGCAGGCACGCGTCGGTAGTTGTGGCAAATCATATGTATGACGCCATTGCGTTCAACGGCATCAAGCATCCTCTCGGCCTCGACGACGCTATTTGCCAGGGGTTTCTCACAAAAGACAACTTTCCTGGCTTGAGCGGCAGCTATCGCGATTGCTAAATGACTGTCGCCTGGGGTGCAGATGTCAACAACATCAATGTCCTTTCTTGCGATCACCTCTTCCCAGGAGGTTGCGTATTCCTGCCATCCAAAAGTCTCGGCAGCCTTTTTGACTTCCTCCTCATTTCGTCCGCAGACGACTTTCATTACAGGTTCAAGGGCAGGAGCAAAAAATCGACTCACCTGTCTCCAGGCATTACTATGAGCCTTGCCCATAAACTTGTAGCCGATCATGGCGATGTTCAGTTTTTTCATGATGAGAGAAGATTGTTTAAAGAACTATGGTACTATCCCGCCCCATAGGCGATTTCGGTGAGCTGAATAAAGTCAATTCTGACCATTCTCTTTTTCATAATATCTACTGGAAGCCGGTCTATCACTTAGCTCTGGCATCTCGCCCAAAATAACCATTCTTTTGTAAGCAGGTTGCACAGCCAAATTTACGCGGGTCCATAGGGCCCTTGTGATCGGGTCAGGCGCGACTAACCCGTACGTGGTGCGCAATGAATCGGAGTTTAAGGCTATCATGAATCGCCAAATCAGAATCGGGATTATCGGGCGTGATGCTTTCTGGCGCAATGCGGTTGTCGTTGAATGGGCACACCAATATCCAGAACGAAAGCTTGTCGCAGAAGCGAGCGCTTGCTACCTCATAGAACTTGATTGGCTTGACGATCTAAAGCGTATCGCTCAGGAATGTTTTTCAAAGATAGTAGTTGGCCCTGCAGATCCCAGCCGGCGTTTATGGTTAAGTCGTTTTATGCCATCCGGAAGCGACAATAAGGCATAATGGACTTCTTGAATAATGCAGCCGGTGAGATCGCTTAAGACCTAAACTATCAGTCAAATAACCTGTGACGACAGAGGATAGGAGAGCCATCTTGAGCAAGCAACATACAAAATCATTTACCACTCATGATCTGCTGCTATTGATAGTGGCGTTCCTGGGTATTTTTCTGTATGGGCTGCTGGCTGCGCTACCCGGCTCGGTGCTACCGACGCTCGAGCGCAGCCAGTATTTACCCAGTGACACTGATGTCGGAACTTTTTTGTTAATTAATGCTGTCGGTGCAGTATTGGCCTATCTGGTGAGTGGCCCCATCATTGACCGAGTTGGCAAAAAGTTTGCTCTTCTGGCTGGCACGGCATTCGTCATTGTCTCAATGGTTGGTTTTGCCTTGACTGTGACGCAAGTAAGAGCCGCAGCGGCGCTCCTTTTGATCTTTGCTTGTTCGCTGCTGCTGGGACTAGGCGCGAACGCAATAGTCAGCGCGGGCCATGCGCTTGTCGTCGATGTCGCAACCGCCTGGCGCAATGCTGCACTAAACCTTCTCGACGTCTGTTTTGGATTGGGCCTCATGACTTTACCGCTCTTCGTTCAGGCGCTTCAAAAGAGCGGCGGATTGGGACTAATTTTTTGGCTTCTCGCAGGGGCAGCTCTTGTCCTGGTCATCCTGCTGCTTACATTAAAATTACCCAGCCCGGCTCACCCGGGGTCGTTTCCAATCAGCGAGGCGAAAGACCTGTTTAAGAACTCCTCATTCTGGCTGCTGGCTGTTGCGCTATTTATGTATGTTGGGACGGAGGTATCTGTTGCCAAGTGGGTCGTGACCTTCATGGAGCGCGATGCGCGATTGCTGGCCCACTCGGGTCTTGTCACCACGCGACTTCAGGAGATAACCCAAGCATCACCAGCGGTGCTTAGCCACTTCTTCGAACAGGATCCAGTGGGCATTGGTATCGCCAACTATGCGCTGAGCACGCTCTCCCTCTTCGCACTGGCCCTGATTGTGGGCCGGCTGGTCTCGAGTTTCTTGCTTGGCTTCTTGAAGGTAAATAGCTTTCGGCTACTCACTGCCGGTTCAGCCATTACGGCCTTGGGCCTGGCTCTGGGATTCACAGCCAGTTCACCGGAGACTGTTCGTTGGGCCTTAGTTGTATCAGGTGTCGGCATGGGCCCAATTTTCCCGACATCGGTCGGATTAACATCAGTAATGGTGCCGCGCATTGCAGGAACGGCGATGAGCCTGGTCATGGGAGTTGGGTTTGCCGGGTTGCTCGTGATCCCGCCCGCAGTTGGTTATCTCTCAGCCGCCGTCGGTGGCGAAGCTGGCAATGTTCGAGCGGGACTGGTGGCTGTGTTGGCCGCATCCGTAGCAATGCTGCTGCTGCACATCGTTCTGACATGGCGCGAGCGGCGTCTCGCCAGCATCAGCGAAGCGGCGCTGGAAATGGAAGCTGCTGCCGCGGGGACCGATTAAAGAACTCAGTATGTCCACTTCCGGCAGATAAACTCTGCAACGATTTCTTCAATTGTAGTAGATAGACTTTCAATAAGGATAACAGCTGATGACCCGCAAATTTAAAGTTCTCACTCTCTGCGCAATCTTCTCTGTCCTGGCTTTTAATCCAGCCGCGCTAATGGCAAAGCCAAAATGGCAAGTGCTCTTCGCTGGTAAATCGACGGATGCCTGGCGTGGCTTTCGTCGAGACAACTTTCCCTCAAAGTGTTGGGTCATTGAGAATGGATCACTCAAAACCATTGCCGGCTGCGATCAAGCTGACCGAATAGACCTCGTCACTAAAGATAAGTATCAGAATTTCGAATTAAAACTTGAATGGCGTGTAGCTCCCGGCGGCAACAGCGGGGTTATCTATCTCGTCTCTGAAGACGAGGATCAAACCTGGAAAACGGGTCCGGAAATGCAAGTGTTAGATGATGAAAAGCACGCGGATGGAAAAAACCCTAAGACGTCGGCGGGCGCTCTTTATGGCTTAATTGCTCCTACAAATAAGACGCTCCATACAGTCGGCCAATACAACAAGGCCCGCATAATCGTCAGAAACAGTCACGTCGAGCATTGGCTCAACGGAAAACAGATCCTCGAATATGATTTGGGGAGCGATATGGTCAAGTCCCTGGTTGCTCAGAGTAAGTTCAAGGATTACCCACGGTTTGCCCAGAACAGGGAGGGTCATATTGCCCTGCAACACCACGGCGACGAGGTGTGGTATCGCAATATCAGAATCCGCGCTCTGCCCGCAAAATAAATTAACATAAACGGGATTGCAACTAGGGTAGTGGTGCAGTTTGGTTAGAAACAGGTGAAGCACTCAACTACAGAACCGAGGAGCGACCGGGTCCCCAAGCGGGCAGCCCGCTTGGGGTGGTGGATGCGACCGGGTCGAGCCCAGTGATAGTCAAGAAACGGAAATCCACAATTCCACCGAGGTTGCGTGACTTCGCAGACGACCCGGTCGATCG
>JBGPNE010000072.1:0-8594 GCA_041487335.1 Pyrinomonadaceae bacterium | reverse complement strand
ATATGACGGAGCCATAACCGTGCATGGTTGGGACAAATCAGAAGTGATGTATTCGGCAACCAAGCACGGCGGCGATGAGCAGGAAGTCAAGCGGATCACAATACAGGCGGAACAGCAGGGTTCGGCAGTTTCGATAATCGCCAAGTCTGATGAAGGCGACGGATCAGCTTACCTGGATGTCTACGTTCCGAGAAATGCCAGTGTGCACGTTTCGTCCGATGACGGGCGGCTGACGCTACAGGGCGTTTCCGGTGATCTCACTCTGCGAACCGGGGACGGGTCTATCGAAGTAACTGATGGCCATGGTCAACTGCAGGTAAACACGGGTGATGGTCACATTCGCATAACAAACTTTGAAGGTCAGGTGGACGCGCGTACCGGCGATGGGTCAATCACGCTCGATGGGAATTTCAGTGGTCTGGCCGCTCGCACTGGTGATGGATCGATCTCGCTGTCAGTTCCCGCAGATTCACATTTCACGATCGAGACCAATGCCGACGAAATCAGCAACGAAGGCTTGACTGTTTCCGAAGACATCGCTCCTTCGAAACGTGTCAAGCGATGGAAAGTGGGCCGTGGTGGCACCTTGTTTGTCTTGAGCACAGGTGAGGGCAAAATCGTTCTTCGCCCGCACTAAACAGATCTTGCGCACCGGGTTCGTTCGGAAGTTAATTGGAGTTTGTTTCGTCTAAGCAGAAGGTTTCTGAGCCTTAGCGGACAAAACTTCGGAACAACCATTCAGACCTGTCTTGGTTAATCAAACGACTTTCAGGGGGAACGTTTTGATGAAGGCTGGTTTACTAAGCGTTGCGATAATCTTTCTGTGTCTCAATCAGATCTACTCTCAGACGGCGACCTCCCAGGTATCGCCTTCGCCTTCGGACTTACCCTCGCCTTCGCCTTCGCCCTCTCCTTCACCAAAGGCTGAGGAAATTGTTAAGAATGCTGACGCAAGCATGACGCCGCCGTCGCCAGACAAGCCGGGAAGCGTCAAGTATGGAAAAGCGCTCACCCTCCCGCCCGAAAAAATCCAGCCGGTGAAAATGCCCCACTTCGAAAAGGGCCCGGTTATCGATGGGAAGCTTGATGATGAGATCTGGAAAAATGCGATTGTGCTGAAAGACTTCTATCAGGTCCAACCCGGCGACAACATTGCGCCGTCGAACCCGACTGAGGTATTGCTTGGCTACGATGCGAAGTTTATCTATATCGCTTTTCACTGCTATGACGAGCCGGGAAAGGTGCGCGCAAACATCGCGAAACGAGACAACATCTGGGACGACGATTACGTTGGCATTCTCTTTGACACCTTTAATGATAAACGCAGAGCCTACGAATTTGATTTCAATCCACTGGGCGTGCAGGCGGACGGAATCTGGACGGAAGGAGTAAACGAAGACCTTAGCCTGGACGTCGTAATGGAGTCCAAAGGCACTGTGACAAATGATGGCTACACGATCGAAGTTGCCATACCGTTTAAATCACTGCGCTACGTTGCGGGTAAAGATAAGTTGTGGGGCGCGCATTTCTGGCGGCGCACCAAGCGGCTTAACAACGAACTGGATATGTGGATGCCCATTTCGCGTGACATTTCGAGTTGGCTTTCTCAGGAAGGTCATCTCGCAGGACTCGAAGGCATATCCACGGAACGTACTCTGGAGCTGATCCCAAGTCTAACCGTTTCCGAAAGCGGAAAGCGAAAGGGTACGCTCACTACCGCGCAGATCAATGCCAAAATGCTGGACCCTGGCCACTTCGTCAATGAGCCAGTCAAGCTTGATCCCGGCCTCACAGGAAAGTACACCATCACGCCTACCATCACGCTTGACTTCGCCTTGAACCCTGACTTTGCGCAGGTTGAATCGGATCAGCTAGTGATTAGAGCCAATCAGCGCTTTCCCATCTTCTTTCCAGAGAAGCGCCCTTTCTTCCTGGAAGGCATCGATATCTTTCAGACGCAGATTAGTGCTGTTCACACGCGGGCCATCGTCGATCCTGATTTCGCTGTTAAGCTTAGCGGTAAGCTCAACCGCAACACCTTTGGTTTACTGGTCGCCTCGGACAATAACCCTGGCAACCCAGACAATTTCACGGACGCCGAAAGAGCAGGTCCGGCGAACCCGCGACTTCTCCGTAAGAATTCCAGCGTCGGTATCTTGCGATTGAAGCGCGACATCGGCCAGAGCGATTCCTTCATTGGCCTGCTGGGCACCTCTTACAATTTTGTGGATCACAGTAACCAGCTTGGCGGCTTCGATGGACGCTTTCGCATTAATAAGCTGACGACATTTAGCTGGCAAGTGCTCGGCACAACCTCGCGTGAAGACTTCTTCTTTCCCGATGGGGGACAAACCCTAAACCGGAAGGAGAATGGCTTCGCGTACGCATTTGATTACAACAAGGATGGCCGCCATTTTGGTTACGAGCTATCAGGCGTGGGTCGCACTCGCTATTTTCGTTCCGACGTTGGCTTCAATCGACGCGTTAATACCAATAACTCAAATACGTTCATCCGCTACAACTCTGAACCGAAGCCAAAAGCGAAGGTGATCTCATGGCGTGTCTACACGGTTTTGTCGACCAACTTCGATTGGCAAGGCCGGTCGCAAGTCTTTCTTGACGAATCACAACTCAGGTTTGAACTTCCACGTCAGAGCTTTTTCGCAGTGGCCTTTGTTAAAGGCTATGAGCGCGTTTTCGAGGAAGAGTTTGGGCCGAAGCGGCAATCATCAACCTGTGTAATTCAGAACAATTGCACCTTTGCTGGAAACGATAACGAGCGCTCGACCTACAAGAAAAGCTTCTACTTTTATGCAGGGTCTACTCCGATCAAGAAGTTTAACTTCTTCTTTCTGGCAGACCGACGCTGGGGAGAGTTTGATTTCGATTTCGGCGCTGGCCCGAAGTATCCTCGCGTCAGTTCAGTGGCAGTGGCTGCTCACAAGGCAAACGTCGCCGGCTTTTGCGGTGTCGCCGTCCCGCCTGCCGTTTGCAATGCGCCGCAAGATCCAGGCCCCGGCGACTTCTGGCACGTCGAAGGAAACGCCGCCTATCAGCCGACCACGGCGTTGCGCTTCACGCTCGATTTCACCAAGGAGAGACTCGTCCGCTACGACACCAGGCTTTTGGCGTTCGATGAGAACATCGTCTCTTTGCGTAGCACTTACCAATTCACACGCTTCACATTTGTTCGCGCGCGCATTGACTATGATTCGTTGGCCTCAAATGTGAAGGGACAGTTTCTTTTCGGCTGGACGCCTAATCCTGGCACAGCTTTCTACGTTGGTTACAACGATGATATTAATCGCAATGGATTTAATCCTATCTCGGGCCAACTCGAGCCGGGCTTCAGGCGCAACGGACGTACCCTTTTTGTAAAGATGTCGTATCTATTCCGCCGTAGCTTTGAAGGGTCTGGAGCTCGAAAATGATAGAGAATTTGCCGGAGGCTTCGAGCCTAAACCCCATCCTCATTGGCTCGGCGCAAGGTCAAGATTTAGTCCCAGCCTGGCTTTCACCTGAGTCGACAGCGGCTTTTTCGTCTTAAGCGCATTAATCAATTGATTCCGGCGCGTGCTACACTGAAGCACTTCGACCAGGTGACGACCGCCTGCAGCAAACAACTAAAACATGTTAGACCCGGAATCTTTTAATAACCTTGTTGAGAAGCGATTTCTTATCGCTGGGTTCTTTCTGGCGCTCGCTTTATCTATCTCTGCCTGCAACAGCGGCTATCCGACATCCGCCACACAGAGTCGGTCGGGCGATGCCAAATCAGACCGCCAGGTGAAGACCGCGCGCGTTGCCGAAACACCTTTCGGCGAGACTGTGACGGCCAATGGAACGCTCGCTGCTTATGATCAAACAACCGTCAGCGTCAAAGTTCCCGGTCGGTTGCGCTCGATTTCGGTGGACCTTGGCAGCGTGGTTCGTCGCGGGCAGATGATTGCGCAACTCGAACCGGGAGATTACAAGCTTCGCGTCGAGCAAGCCGAGGCCGCACTGGCCCAGGCTCGTGCACGTCTCGGTCTGACGCCGGACGGCACTGACGATCGCGTAGATCCCGAGCAGACAGCTACTGTTCGCCAGGCTCGGGCCGTGCTTGATGAAGCCCGCTTCAACCGCGTGCGTGCCGCCAGATTGATCGAACAGGGTGTGATTGCCCGCGCGGAGTTTGACTCCGTCGACTCAGCTTTCAAGGTTGCGCAAGGCCGTTTTCAGGATGCGCTTGAGGAGATTCACAACCGACAGGCCCTTTTGGCCCAGCGCCGGTCAGAGTTGGCTCTTGCTCGGCAATTGCTCGCTGATACATCGGTCTATGCACCCCTCGAAGGCATCGTGCAGGAGAAGCGTACTAGTGTGGGAGAGTATTTGGCGGCCGGCACGGCCGTAGTGAACATCGTACGGATGGATCCCTTGCGGCTCAAAGCCGAGGTTCCCGAACGTGACGCTGGTAATGTACATTTTGGTCAAAACGTCAGGGTGACTGTTGAGGGTGATGCGAATATCTACGTTGGCCAGATCAAACGTATCAGTCCCGTGATCGCTGAGCAGAATCGCATGCTGCTCGTGGAAGCAGACGTTCGAAACGACGGCAGGCTTCGCCCGGGATCATTTGCGCACGCCGAGATCGTCACCAACGATGCGAAGATGGCTGTGACAGTACCTAACAAAGCGATAGTCACCTTTGCGGGTATCGAGAAGGTGATCGTCGTGCAAAACGGGAAGGCACTCGAAAAGCCTGTTACGACTGGCCGCCGCAATGGCGACTGGACCGAAATCGTTGCCGGCGTAAATGTGGGTGAACAAGTGATTGTCGATCCAGGTAATTTGCAATCGGGCCAGGCCGTTGAGGTCGTGGAGTAGCATCTGATACCTTCGTGCAAAAGCTAGCTGAAATTTGTATTCGCCGTCCGGTCTTCGCGACGATGATCGTATTGTCGCTCGTTGTCGTCGGTGCGGCGAGCTATTTCAAACTTGGCGTTGACCGCTTCCCCTCGGTTGATCTTCCCTCCGTAAACGTTCGCACAAACCTGCCCGGAGCTTCGCCTGAAGAGGTGGAGACGCTCGTCTCTCAGCGCATTGAGGAGGTCGTCAACACCGTTGATGGAATTGACCAACTGCGATCAGTGTCAGGGCAGGGAACTTCGATAGTCATTGCCACGTTTAATCTCAACCGCAACGTAGACGCGGCGGCTCAGGATGTTCGGGATCGTGTCAATACTGTTCTTCGGGATCTTCCCCCAGACGCGAAACCTCCGGTCGTGCAGAAATTCGACAACGACTCGACGCCTGTGATGACCGTGGCGCTCTCTGCTGATCGATCCTTGCGCGAGCTGACGGAGTTCGCGAATTTCACAGTCAAGTTACAACTTGAAAGAGCCGGCGGCGTAGGTGAAGTCAACGTGGTTGGCGATCTCCAGCGCGCGATCAATGTCTGGATCGACGCCGAACGTTTGGCGGCCTACCACATTCCCATCACCCAGGTGCGGCAGGCGCTTGAGCGGCAGAATGCGGATGTTCCCGGTGGCAATGTGGAAGCGGGAAGACGCGAGCTGGTACTCAGAACTCTCGGTCGTTACACCGACCCGCGCGAGATGAACAACCTGGTGGTGGCAAACATCAATGGTTCGCCGGTGCATATTAGCGACATCGGCCGAGTCGAGGATGGAACGAAAGAACAACGTTCGCTCGCTCGTCTCAATGGCGTTCCCACCGTCACACTCGAGATTCGCAGGCAGTCAGGCGCTAATACGGTCGAAGTGATCAACAACACGAAGCAGGAGTTGGCGCGCATCAGCTCACAATTACCCGCGGATGTGCACGTGGAGGTGATTCGCGATCAGTCTCGCTACATTGAATCCGCGCTTCATGAGATCAAGCAGCACCTCGTAGTGGGCAGCATTCTAGCCAGCCTCGTCGTTCTCCTGTTTATGCGTTCATGGCGCTCCACAGCGATCGCCGCGATTGCCATACCCTGTTCGGTTATCTCTGCGTTTGGGATGATGCGCGCGCTGAATTTCACGCTCAACAGCGTAACGATGCTGGCGCTGGTGTTGATGGTCGGCGTGGTGATCGATGACGCGATTGTAGTTCTGGAAAACATCTTTCGCTTTGTCGAAGAGAAGAAGATGAACTCGATGCGGGCCGCAAAAGAGGCGACCGCGGACATCGGCCTCGCCGTGATGGCAACTACGTTTTCACTGGTAGTCATCTTTTTACCGGTATCGTTTATGTCTTCGATATCGGGACGTTTCCTCTATCAGTTTGGCATCACAGCGGCGGTAGCAATCATGGTGTCGCTTCTGGTTTCTTTCACCTTGACGCCGATGATGAGCGCAAGATTGCTGCGGGCCGAGGATGCGGCGTCCGGACACAGCGATGTAGTGGCTTCGCGCCGAGGCTTCTACCACTGGCTCGATCGCGAGTATTCGCGGCTGCTTGCCTGGGCCATGCGACACCGGCTGCTTATTGCATCGCTCGCCCTGGTCGTGATCGCCTCTAACGTTCCTCTGTATCGCATCGTCAAGCAGGAGTACATCCCCTCCGATGTCGATGAAGCCGAATTTGACGTCAACGTCAACGCACCGGAAGGCACGGGTTTGGCCGCAATGAACGAGGCAATGCTCTCTGTCGAAAAGGAGTTGCAGTCCACTCCCGGCGTGCGGCTCATTTTGGCTTCAGCGGGCGGCTCCTTTCTCGGAGGCGTCAATCAGGGAAGCGTGTACGTTCGCATCACGCCGCATGAAGAGCGAAAGTTTTCGCTGTCACGCCTGTGGAGTAGCACGATTCACGGGCACCCGCTGGATGCGTTTCGCGGTAACTATTCGCAGCGCGATGTGATGCAGGAAGTCCGCCGCAGGCTTGCAAGGTTTGCACCCTTGCGTTTCTCGGTTCGCAATGCTCCATCTTTCAACATCGGCGGCGGCAACTTTGATATCGATTTTGCGATCCGCGGTCCTGAGCTGCAGAAGCTTTCGAAGTATGCTGAGGACCTGCGCCAAAAGTCGAAAGACTTAGGTGGAATTGTTGATGCTGACACGACTCTCAAACTGGATAAGCCGGAGCTACGCGTCGAGATAGATCGCGCCCGGGCCGCTGATCTCGGCGTCGATACTTCCGATATTGCCACCGGCTTGCAGCTCATGGTCGGTGGCGACGATCAGGTAACGCGCTTTCGCGACGCTTCCGTGAATGAGGATTATGACGTCGAGCTTCGTCTAAGTGATCGGGATCGCAGTGATGCGGCGACAATTTCGCGCCTTTATGTTCCCTCGTCGCGCGGCGGTCTCATCAGATTGGATAATCTGGTCACCATCAAAGAAGAGACCAGCCCCTCACGAGTCGATCGCCTGGATCGCCAGCGTCAGGTTTCACTCCGCGCGGTGGTTGCCCCCGGTTATGCCCTCGCGGACCGCCTCGACGCTTTGCGCAAAGCCGCCGCCGAGATGAAGATGCCTGCAGCCTACTCCACGACAGTTTCGGGCAAAGGGCGCGAGATGGAAAGAACTCTTGTGGAATTTGTCTGGGCGTTTCTGCTTTCGATCGCTTTCATGTACATGATCCTCGCTTCACAATTTGAAAGCACTGTTCACCCCTTAACGATTCTCTTGAGTCTGCCGCTCTCCGTGCCGTTCGCCCTGTTGTCGCTCTGGGGCACTGGCGACACCCTCAATCTCTATTCCGCGCTCGGGGTACTCGTTCTCTTCGGCGTCGTAAAGAAAAACTCAATTTTGCAGATCGATCATATGAACAACCTGCGGGCGCAAGGCATAGAACGTTATGAAGCGATCATGCAGGGTAACCGAGATCGTCTACGGCCGATTCTGATGACTACGCTGGCCCTGGTCGCCGGTATGTTGCCACTCGCGGCGGGCACAGGACCAGGAGCAGAAGAAAGACGTTCCATTGCAGTAGTCGTTATTGGTGGTCAGACGCTCTCGTTGCTGCTCACGCTTATAGCAACGCCGGTTGTGTATTCCTTGCTCGATGACTTGACCGCCACGGCGAGATGGCGCCGCTTTGCCGCGGCGACGTCAGGAGTTTATGAGGGGATTGTTGGCAGGTTTAGAAAATCCGGTAGAGAAGTTCCGTTCGATGACGTTCTTGAAGTCGACGGGTCGACTGCAAAAGATGAACATGTTCGAGCGGGTGTTAGCGGCGACTGAAGGCTGAGATGGCTCCCCGGTTCTCTCCTGTGTGAAACCCCCAAAAGGGCCTGCGGTAAATTGCAGATAAGGAAGGGGCAAAGCGGAGCGCGCCCCCGCTCAAGCCGCATAGCCACTCGACTCTGTCACGCATAACACAACTGTAGTAACCTCTCAGGTTGGGAAGTGGGGCAAAGCACAGCGCGCCCTTGCTCCAGATCAAAATCCAAAGCAACAACTCAAGTAGACCCTCACCAGCAGAGGAGCTTCCTCACATGGCCCGCAAATGGTCTAACCTCAACCTCCCTGGCGCACTCCACTATGTCACCGGCAACCGCATCAACAGGTTCCCAGTCTTTACCGAGCCCGCATGCTGCAAGGCTTTTCTCGCCGAGCTCAAGACACTCAATCAAGACTATTACTGGTCGAGCTTCCGCTCGTTTCATT
>JBGPNE010000071.1:0-8658 GCA_041487335.1 Pyrinomonadaceae bacterium | reverse complement strand
TCTTAGGTCTTTGCCACTAGGTACTAGGGTCTCGAAGATTCACCCAGGAGAACAAAGCCCAAGACCAAACGTAAAACCGAAAGGACAACTCATGGCGAACGTCCCCGAAGACTTACATTACAGCAAAGATCACGAATGGGTCCGAGTCGATGGCGGCACTGCCATAATTGGCATTACTGATTACGCCCAGAATTCACTCGGTGATGTCGTCTACGTAGAACTACCCAAGGCTGGCGAAAACTTTTCGGCGAATGAATCATTTGGATCAGTCGAATCAGTAAAAGCCGTCTCTGAAATGTTCATACCTGTCTCAGGCTCGGTCGTCGAAGCCAACGAGGCGCTGTCCGATGAGCCGGAAAAAGTCAATGCTGATCCATACGGCGAAGGCTGGATGATTAGCGTGCGGATGACCAGTACGGGAGAGGTTGATCGCCTCCTGACAGCTGCAGAATACGAAGATTTCACGAAAGCTGAGACCGAGTAACGTTGCGCTACATTCCCAACTCGCCCGAAGAGCGGGCCGAAATGCTTCACCAGATCGGCTTGCAGTCGGCAGAAGAACTGTTCGATTCCATTCCGGAGGACTTACGCCTGCGCCGTCGTTTAGAAACGCCCTCGGCACTTTCCGAAATAGAGCTTCTTTCGGGTTTTGAGCGGATGGCTGCGCAAAATCCTGCCGCACAGAGAGCGAGCTTTCTGGGTGCCGGCGCCTACTCGCACTATATTCCTACGATCGTAGACCACGTCATTTCTCGTTCAGAGTTTTTTACAGCGTACACGCCATACCAGCCGGAAATCTCGCAGGGAACTTTGCAGACAATCTTCGAATTCCAAACGCTCGTCTGTCAGTTGACTGGAATGGAAGTCGCGAATGCTTCCATGTACGACGGTTCGACTGCTCTTGCGGAAGCTGTGTTAATGGCAGGGCGAGTCACGAAACGATCGAAAGTGATCGCCTGTGGGGCGGTGCATCCTGAGTATCTGGAAGTTGTCAACACCTATGTCCAACATGCGGGCATTGATTTCGAGCACCTAGATTTCGATCCCGAAACTGGTCAGACCTCTGCGCAACTTGCGGCAGCGCTCGATGACGAGAGTGCCGCTATCGTCGTTCAGTCGCCAAACTTTTTCGGTTGTATTGAGAACGTTTCTGGCCTCGCGGAGATGGCCCATGCTGCGGGCGCATTGGTGATCGTCGCGATTACAGAATCTATCTCGCTGGGGCTGCTCAAATCGCCCGGCGCCTGCGGCGCGGACATTGTCGTCGCCGAGGGTCAATCATTCGGCGTGCCACTCTCGTTTGGTGGGCCCTACGTCGGCCTATTCGCAACTCTTGAGAAATACGCGCGGCAGATTCCCGGTCGTCTGGTGGGAGAGGCGTACGACAAAGAGGGACGGCGCGGCTTTGTTTTGACTTTGGCTACTCGCGAGCAACACATTCGCCGCGAGAAGGCGACCTCAAACATCTGTACAAACGAAGGCCTGATCGCGCTGGCGGCAACTGTCTATTTAGAGACGATGGGACGACGAGGACTTCAGGAAGTGGCCGAGCAGTGTGCGCAGAAGACAGCTTTTGCCGCCCGACGAATTTCTGACATTGAAGGATTTTCGCTTCCCTTCACCGCTCCGCGTTTCAACGAGTTTGTCGTTGGGGCGCCAATCGAAGCCAGTGGGTTGCTTTCGCGTCTAGCTTCAGAGCGAGATATTACGGGAGGTCTCGCTTTGTCTCGTTACTTTCCTGACCGGCCCAATGATTTTCTGGTTTGTGTGACGGAGACCAATTCACGAGCTGAGATCGATGCATTTGTAGATGGCCTCGCCCTCGTTGCCGGATCTCAAAGCACGAAGGCACAAAGGTAATCACACTTCCATCTTCCCGGCCTTTGTGTCTTGATGGCTACTTATTGACTTATGAGATCTGACGTTACAAAGGTCACATCACACATCAGTCACAATGAGGCTTTGATTTTTGAGCGTTCACAGCCGGGACGCATCGGCTATCGTTTGCCCCCCCTGGATGTCGATCAGCGGCCGATAGATGAGATCCTACCAAAAGAGTTTCAGCGCGATGACGATTTGGAGGGCCTACCCGAGGTCAGTGAGGTAGATGTCATCCGCCACTTCATCCGCATGTCCACCTGGAACTATTCCATCGATCTTGGCATGTACCCACTAGGCTCGTGCACGATGAAATACAACTCCCGC
Organism: Pyrinomonadaceae bacterium; assembly: GCA_041487335.1. GTDB lineage: Bacteria > Acidobacteriota > Blastocatellia > Pyrinomonadales > Pyrinomonadaceae > PSRF01. The sequence goes on along the minus strand of JBGPNE010000071.1, from coordinate 6,453 downwards.
TTGAATGAAAAGGTGGCGCGCATCCCTGGCTTCGCCAACTTGCATCCCCTCGTTAATGAACGCGACGCACAAGGCGCGATGAAAGTTATCTATCAACTCCAGCAACATCTGGCGGAGATCACCGGTCTACGCGGCGTGTCGCTACAACCTGCTGCTGGTGCCCATGGCGAAATGACTGGCGTCATGATCATTCGCGCCTACATTGACGCCCGTGACGGCGAAGGCTCGTCCGCAAATCGCCGCACAATGCTCATTCCCGACTCCGCGCACGGGACCAATCCTGCTTCAGCACATCTGTCGGGGTTTTCTGTCAAGACCATCCGATCAACTGCGGAAGGCCTTACTGACCTTGAACACCTGCGCGAGCTCTGCGCGCATGGTGATGTCGCCGGATTGATGCTGACAAATCCGAACACACTTGGTCTGTTCGAAAGAAACATTCAAGAAATCTGCACGATTCTTCATGATGCTCATGGGCTCGTGTACATGGATGGCGCTAACATGAACGCGCTGGTCGGAATTGCACGGCCCGGCGACATGGGTGTTGATGTGATCCATCTCAACCTGCACAAGACCTTTTCGACTCCCCATGGCGGCGGTGGGCCAGGCTGTGGCCCCGTTTGTTGCACGAGAGAGCTTGAGCCGTTCCTGCCAGTTCCGCGAGTCGTTAAGGATGGCGAGCGCTTCAAACTTGATTACAATCAGCCGCAATCAATTGGTCGCGTGAAAGCATTCTTCGGAAACTATGGCATGATGCTGCGGGCCCTTGCTTACATTCAGACGCACGGATATGACGGGCTGCGTGAAGCGACGGAGGCTGCTGTCCTCAATGCCCGCTACGTTGCGCACGGACTCGCAGGTGATTACGACCAGCCCTTTGCGGCTCCGCCAATGCATGAGGTTGTCTTCACCGACAAGCGGCAATCACGCAAAGGTGTTCACACTCTCGACATTGCCAAGCGGCTGATCGATTACGGATTCCATCCGATGACAATCTACTTCCCTTTGATCGTTCAGGGAGCGATGTTGATCGAACCTACTGAATCTGTAGGCCGTCAAGAGTTGGACCAGTTTGTTGCTGCGATGAGGTCAATCGCTCGTGAAGCGCTCGAAGATCCGGAATTGGTCTTGAACGCTCCGCATTCGACTCGAATCGGAAGACTGGATGAAGCTGCGGCGGCCCGCAAGCCAGTGCTCCGCTGGAAACCGAAGCAAGCTGCCAGCGCAGGATAGCGGGTACTACTGGAGCGAGGGCCCACAAAGAAAAGAGCCTCTAGCAGGTTGCTGAAAAACAAACACGATCCACGAAACCACACGAAGCAGCACGAAATGGACGCCTTAATTCGAGTCATTTCGTGTGATTTCGTGGATCGCTTTACTGCTCCTAACTTAATGTTCACCACTTTTTCAGCATCCTGCTAGGCTTCCCAGACCTGCGAGTCGGCATTCTCGTGAGTAGTGCTCTTTCCGGCTGAAGGAACCTTCAACAGAGCCAATCTTTCAACCACCCGGCCATTAACGATGTGCTGCTCGACGATTTCGGGCACGTCCGCGGCGCGCACCTGCGCGTACCAGACTCCATCCGGATAAACCATTTCCGCGGCTCCGATAGCACAGAAGCCAACCGAGCTGCATTCCGTCAGCCAGCACACTTCCCTCCGGGTTTTTGCCCTTCTGCTCTTTTCCGAAAAGAATTCGCCGCGCGAGAAGCTCACGCTCGAATGCCGACCTTACTTCGGCGCTTTCCACCGCAGAACACGATTTGCCGGTGCAAACAAAAACGTGGTGCCGAATCGGCGCGGTGGCAATGGGAGCGAGGGCCTCGAGCTTTTCGCGATCATTGATGAATGATATTTCTGACATGGAAATCGACAACTGCCCGCAACTACAAGCAGGCGTATCCTAGCACGAACCACCTCCCACCGATGAAGTACCGCGGCGCTAACTTTGGCTGCCTGCCTCTTTTGCTAGCTTCCAAAATACAATGTAGAATAACGCTCCGAGGGCGACCGCTCTCCTAAGGCCGCAGCTAAGGTTTGAGCGGTTTGATGCGGGCGCCCAAATTTTTAAGCGATGGGTAAAATTCTGATAGTTTATGGCAACCGGCCTGGTCATCCACATCTCCTCGGGTGAAGACAAGCACACCGAAGTATTAACCGACGAGCATATTCGTATTGGCAATTCCGACGATTGCGATCTGCGGTTGCGTATGTCAGATCTGCCAAGGAGGTCCGACCACAATGGGGTGGTACTGGAGCTAACACGCTCGAATGGATTTTATCGGGTGGCTGGTTTTGACAGTTCGTTTGAACTCACTTACAACGGTAAGCCGCTGGAAGCGAACGCGGTAATTCGGGATGGTGACGAGGTTCGCATTCAGGCTTCAGATTTAGCGCTGCAGTTTTTCCCCATTCGCTCACTTCCCGCCGTGGTTTCTGCGCCGGCGCATGAGACACACGTCGCGCCCTTCATCGAACAAGCTGCGATTGAATCCGCGGCCACTGCGAGGCGCGACGATGCCAAGGTTTTCCTGCGCGAATTCACGCGCGAGTTGGTTCGTGAAATCAACCCAAGCACAAAGTTGATTACCCTGGCAATCGCGCTCGCGCTCGTTGGTGGCGTACTCTACATCGGGTTTTCGATGTTCAAGGAGCTGCAAAGTAGCCGCCGCTTAATTGACGATCAGGGCGCCCAACTCAAGCAGATGGGGGGCCAGGTCTCCAAGGCAAATGCCACTCTCCAGGATCTGGGTCGTTCAAACAAAGAGATACGCGATAGCCTTTCGCTGGCGGTCAAGTTACGGAGCGACTTTGGCAGCGGAGTCTGCTTGATTGCCGGCTCGTTCTACTTTGTTGAGTCCAGAACTGGACGTCCTCTCCGTTACCCGGAAGCGCAAATGAATGAAAGCGGAGGAACGGTTCAGAGCGGTGGCGAGCCCGCAACGCTGACGCCAGAAGGAAGGGCCGCGATTGCCGAGTTTGAGTTTGTCGGTACGGGATTTTACGTCGGCGGTGGTTTTGTAATGACGAATCGTCATATCGCACAGCCCTGGCTCGCTGATGAGCGCGCGCAGAGCTTAAGCAGTAGTGTCAAAGGACAACCGCGGCTCAAGAAACTCAACGCGTACTTTCCCGATCACGCACAACCAATCCCGCTAAAGTTCAAGACTGCGGGGCAACGCGACGACCTCGCTGTTTGCATACTTGATACCAAAGACGTTCCGACTGACATTCCGCTGCTTCCACTGGAGAACAATTCAGATGCGGTTGCCGTTGGCAAGACGGTGGTAATGATGGGTTACCCTTCGGGGCCGGATCGCTTGCTTGCTCTTCTTGACGATGCGGAGTCACGCGGAATACAGCAGCGCTACGGTTCGCTCGATGCGCTGCTTGGTTTCCTGGCCGAGACTAGACGCATTCAACCGCTCACGACGCAGGGGAACATAACCGACCTTGACGTTCGCCGGATTGCCTACGATGCCCGAACCGCCGAAGGTGGTTCCGGAGCGCCACTGTTTGGACCATCTGGCCGCGTGATTGGCGTTAATTTCGCCGTCTTCACCGAGAATCAGGCATCCAATTTTGCCGTGCCGATTCAATATGGCATCACGCTCCTTGAGCGCGCCGGCTGGCAGTTTCCTCCGCAAAAGGAGAGCAAAGACGCGGAAGCCGCTACCGCCCAGCAAAATACTCGCGGCGCCGCTTCCGCTCCTAAATAATCGCGGTTACTGGAGCAAGTGCATCCCCTTGATGACATCTGGAGCAGAGCTGGCCAAAAACTGGCAGGATGACGAGATAGAAGCACTCGTCGAAGAATCCGAGCCTTCCGCCTCCGGCAATTCTCGTCGTTCCTTCGTCTGGCTTCAGGCTTTCGCCTTTCTCTCCGGCCTCGGACTCCTTGCCTACGTGATTAATCGCGTAGGTGTCCAGCCGATCTTCGATGCCCTCGCGCGCATCGGTTTTGGTTTCTTTCTCCTGCTCGCAATCACCGGCTCCCGACACGTTCTGCGCGCCATCGCGATGCGTGCCGCCGTTCCCGCCGAACATCGCCGCTTCAATTTCTTTCAAGCCTTCGCAGCGCGGCTGGGTGGCGAAGCAATCAGCTTTCTTACTTTCACTGGACCACTACTCGGCGAGGCCACCAAAGTTGCTTTGTTGCGCAGAAAGGTTCCTCTCACTTACGGAGTGCCGGCGCTGGTTGTGGATAATCTGCTTTACAACCTTTCCGTCGTCTTTTTCATTTTAAGCGGCGCCTGCGTGATGCTGTTTACCTATCACCTGCCTCCTTCGGTTTATTACGTCTTGATCACTATTGCGGTCGTTGCCGCCCTGGGAATACTCGCTGCCGGACTGGCCGCGAAGCGCCGCATCATGCTGCTGACCTGGGCCATGGATCGCCTGGCGGAGCTTCGGCTCAGTCCCAAAGTAATTCTCAGACGACGTCAACACATCCATCACATCGAGTCGAAGGTTTATGACTTTTATAAGCATCACCCCGGTGTTTTCTTCGGCATGATTGGCTGCGATCTTCTCTCCCATGCAGCGAGCGTGCTTGAAGTTTATGTGACCCTGCGCATGCTCGGCTTCGCAGCTCAAGTGGCTCAGGCCTACATCATCGAGTCACTGACGAAAGTAATCAATTTCGTGTTCGCCTTTGTTCCTGGCACCATCGGCGTTTATGAAGGTGGCACGGAAGTCATTCTGCAAACTCTCGGCTTCGCTGCCGCCACCGGGGTAGCTCTCGCGCTGGTGCGTAAAGCCGGCATTGTGTTTTGGACATCAATCGGGCTGCTCGTTTTGACTTGGCGTACCGTGCCGAGCGCGTGGAGCCGGGTTTTGAACCGTAACCCTCGTTTACAAAGAATCATGGACAGCCTAGTACTTTCAAACATCGCTCATCGACCCGCGCGCACCGCCGTGAGCATACTCGGCACCGCGGTTGGCGTTCTCTTGATCGTTTTTACCGTTGGCCTGGCCCATGGCGTTTTACATGAGCGAGGCAAACGCGAATCCGACATTGGCGCCCAGATTATGATTCGCGCCTCTGGCTCAGTTGGCATCGGCGGTTCGTCGCCATTCGTTATTCCCGTCTCGCGCGCCGCTGAGACTGCGCGCCTTGAAGGTGTTCGTGCTGCTGCAGCAATTGGCCAGGCCCTCGATAGCAGTGATTCCGGCTTCGGCGTGCGACTGATCGACGGGATTGAGTTTGACGACTACGCTAAGCTAGCAGGGATCACGATGAGAGAAGGTTCGAAACTGACGGGCGGCGATCAAGCGATTCTCGATCCTGTCTGGCAGCAACAAAGGCATGCCGTCGTCGGCACAACAGTTCAGCTCTTCGAGCGCCCCTTCAAGATTGTCGGCGTTTACGAACCTCCCGGCGGCGGCCGAATCAAAATTCCGCTGTCCACGATGCAAGATCAGGAGGGCGGCGAAGGACGGGCTTCTGCGATTCTGGTGGCCTGCAGCGATCCTGCCAAACAGGAGGACGTTGCCGCTCGCATCAGAGAACGCTTTCCTGACGATCAGATCATCTTCACGCGTGACTTGCCTGAGATCTATACCTCCGGAGTTCCCGCACTGAACGTTTTTATCAGAGTTGTGGTAGGCGTCGCCGCATCGATCAGTATGCTGGTTATTCTCCTGGCGATGTATACGACAGTCACAGAGCGCACCCGGCAAATTGGAATTCTCAAAGCGCTGGGAATGTCGAAGACTGCCATCGCCTGGGTCATCGAACAGGAAGCAATTCTCGTGAGCTTGCTTGGTGTTACTGTTGGAGTGCTATTCACTTTCGCTGCGCGTTTCGCAGTAATGCGCGTGACAAGTCTGACGATCGAAATTGAGCCGCGCTGGGTTGGTATTTCGCTAATCGTAGGACTCGTCGGTGGGAGCCTTGGCGCCCTCTACCCGGCCCTGCGCGCCGCGCGGCAGGATGCCGTGGATGCCTTGAGCTATGAATAAGCAGGACAGGCATCCTTGCCATAGCCAACCGCCAGCCGGGTTAAACCGTCTTTCCCGACCTTGAGACTTTCTGACTTGAATGATCTTCCTGCTGACTTGACCATGCCAAAATATGTAGCATTCCTGCGAGCCATAAATGTTGGGGGACACACTGTCAAAATGGACTATCTTCGCCGTCTGTTTGAGGCTCTGGGGTTCTCCAATGTCGAGACGTTTATCGCCAGCGGCAATGTCATATTTGATTCGACCTCCAGGAACACAAAGGCTCTCGCAAAGAAGATAGAGCGTTATTTACAAGAGACACTGGGTTACGAAGTGGCAACGTTTATCAGATCGACAATTGAATTGGGGACGATTGCCCATTACCAGCCCTTCATCGAAGCGGAGCTCAATCCAGAAGGCAACACACTGTATATTGGCTTCTTAGCTGATAGTCCCAGCGAGGAAGCGAAACAGAAACTGCGGTCATTGACCACGGAAGTTGACGACT
>JBGPNE010000070.1:0-8659 GCA_041487335.1 Pyrinomonadaceae bacterium | reverse complement strand
GAGTTGCCAAGGTCACCGAGCTCCGTTTGACTTCTGATTTCGATTCGCTGAGAGAAATCGCCACTAGCAATACGATGTGCGCCTGCGGCAAGCTCTTGAACTGGGTGGGTCAGCTTCTTGGCAAAAAAGAGGCCGATAACAATTGTAAGGAAGGCTGCCACCAGGCTTATCCAGATGGTCTGCCAGCGCATGTCAGCGACTGAAGCCAGGGCCGCAGATTCGTCCTGGATAGCAATCACTCCCAGGAGCAAGGTTTTGTCCAACTCCGCGGTAGCGTAAGAACCGAGCATCTCAACTTTTCGACCGTCCCTTACTGCCGTAAAGGGCGCAAGCGCGGATTGTACTTGAGCGCCCGACTCTTGCCAGTCTTGTACCACCTTAAGATCAGTCATCGGCTTTTCCGAAAAAGCAACGCTTGCCTCCGGATGCGCAACCGCACGTCCATTCTGGTCGACGACAAACACAACCGGGAGACCTGCATCGAGCAGTTCACGCTCACTCTTTTGGGTTGGCTGATGAACCGCTGTAAAGACTTCTTGAAACGAAACAATCGCCACCACTGCCGCAACTACATCACGGCTGTTTTCGCCACCCATCACCGGCGCGGCCACTGTGAGAGCCATTTCCTGGCCGGACCGGATAATCTGTGGCCGGCTGAAAACCAGACCGCGGCCGTTCATTTTGGCAAGGACTTCACTCACGCGCTGATCGACCTCTTCAGGCTTAATTACATCAGGTTGGAAAGCCCTGCGCAGTTCTCCATCCACCGGCCATATCGCGAGCGCGATCAGATTAGGATCTTCCTGCAACGTCTTTTGTAGCCGTACGTCGTAGCCCTGATCATTGAGCGCTTTGATGCCACCAGCAATCTCAAAAGCCCGCGCGAGTCCGCTGACTACTTCACGGTAGCGCTGACCATAGAGCTCTATCTGCCTGGCCTTGTCTTGCACTAACTGCGCCTGATAACGTCCTTCCACTGATCGCAGCTCGGCTGCACTGCGTCCAGAGAGCACGGTGCCGGCAAACGCGAGCGGCAGCAGACCAACCAGCAGCAGGACGCCGAGTACGATGTCCAGGAGTCGAATTCGCCTGATTTTTGCAAGCATTGTAAGGGCTGAACTTAAGTTATTGAAAAAGCATCCCGGGAAGGACGATTATAAGAGCCGGTGCTTCGAGAGGCCCGGATGGCGACTTTCATTATGTCGGGCAGATATCTCAGTGTCAACGTCTTTTGTCATGCTTTAACGCGGTTGCGGGGGAAGATCCCCGGATGGGAGAGTCAGGAACCTCCCTCTCGCACGGCAGCCAACCTAAGGAACTAGCTTTACTCTTAGTCATTTATCAACTTAACTACAACTGAATGCGTCTAAACGTTTGAGAGCAGAAGCCCCCGGGGCGCTCGACTTAAGAACCGGAACCGTGGGACTCACCGTCACGCGGCACGAGACAGGATGGAAACGGCTACGAGCGACGAGCAGATCGTAGAACGCGCCTTGACTGGGGATGCTGAGGCTTTCGGCGAGATTGTACAGCGCTGGGAGCGAAGGATCTTCGCGCTTGCCTACGGCATGCTCGGTCGTGAGGAGGACGCGCGTGATGCGACCCAGGAAACGTTTCTTGCGGCGTTCCGAAATCTCAGGGGCTTCCGCGGTGAAGCAAAGGTTTCGTCCTGGTTACACCGTATTGCGGTCAACCAGTGCATCACGCGACAACGCCGGGCGAAAGTAAGAAATGAGGCCGCGCTCGACGATGAAGCGGCGAAGGACGCCTCGAGCTTTTCAGCGCCGCTGGAGAATTCACCGGGTCGCGTTACGGAAGGTCGGGAGCAGATTGAAGCAGTCAGGCGTGCGGTAAAGAGTCTTCCGATTGAATTGCGCCAGGTCGTAGTAATGAAGGAATTTGAGGAGCTGACCTTTCGAGAGATCGCCGATGCGCTCGACTTACCTCTGAGCACGGTAAAGAGCCGCCTCTACACGGCGTTTCGACAACTGCAGATGCGGCTGCAGAAATTCGGTAACGAAGCAGCCTGAAGTGTGGGAGAGCGAGATGGGAAAAAGCGTCATTGCCCCAAGCTGTGAACGTGGAAACGATCTGATCGCCTTTCTGTATGCGGAGATTGACGACTCCGAGGAGCGGGATTTCAAGCATCACATGCAGCATTGCGCTGCTTGCAAGTCGGCGTTTGCCGCTTTCAAGGGAATCCGAGAATCGGTCGTTGCCTGGCGACAGGAATCATTAGGAGTTGTTTTGTCTCCTTCGGTTGTTGCCGAAACCGGAGGGGCCCCTACGATCTTGAGCCGCTTTGGGTCGCGTAAGCCATCTGCCCTTGCGGCAATTCGCGAGTTCTTTGCTCTCTCGCCTTTGTGGATGAAGGGGGCCTTAGCATTCGCTTCTGTTCTCTTCTGTTTGTTTGCAGTGCTTGCTGTTGCACGTCTGCGCGAAACGCCAAAAGCTCCCGTGGCAGTTGCAGCGAACAATAAGGTTTCCGCCGGTAAGGAACCCAACGCGATAAACGAACAACCCGCGCAGAAACAATTCAAGGAGCTTACAGCCACCCAGACCCCGAAGACTGCCGTTGTTCCAGACAATCCCCCCAGACGAAACACGGTCAGGCGGGTACCCAATGGCTCGATAGAGTTTGTCTATAATCCGACCCCGAAAACGCGGCGGCCCTTAACAAAAGCAGAGCGTGAGCAGTTGGCTGCGGACTTGCGGCTGATTTCTCCAAAGGATGATGCGGATCTCGACCTCTTAGGTGACAGGCTTAATCGACAGGACTGATACCGTCGCTTGGGTGTTTATAGAGATGGCACGAGGTGATTATGAGGAATAATGTCAAGACAATAATCTTACCGCTCGCGGCGATGAGTATGATCTTTCTTGTCGCACCCCCTGGCGTTACGCAACAGCCACAGCAGATGGAGGCTCAACAGCCAGGACCAGTTGAAGATCCGATTCGACAATTGAACCTGACCGCCGAACAGCGAGAGAAGATTCGAGCAATTACAGAAGACAGGAAGCTGGAGAGGGTTGAAATCAATCAACGACTGCGCGAGGCTAACCGCGGATTACAAGAGGCCCTTGATTCCGACAATCCCGATGAAGCCGTAGTGGAGCAGCGCTTACGTGAGGTCGCAGCGGCGCAGGCCGCTCAGATGCGCATGAGGGTATTGACTGAGGTTAGAATTCGGCGTGTGTTGAGTTCTGAACAGCAAGACCGTTTGCGAATATTGCGACGGCAGGCTAAACGCGAGCGACGGTTGGACAAATTGAACGGCAACCGGCGGCAGCTTGCCCGGCCTGGTGCCTTAACAAATCAGAGCAATGGGCTCGAACCACTTTCCCCTCGACAAGGTAGTGAACAACGTAGACAACGCCCGTAATCCTGATTGATCTTCAATGTAACTGAGCCGGTCAAGCAATGCTTGGCCGGCTCATTTCATTTGTCCCTAACTCTGGGCTGAGTAAAGCACCCTAATCACTGGCTTTTCATTTCCAGCTTGACGCATCGCGCACAATTTGCGCATTATAGGCCGCTCTTTCAGATGCATTCGTTGTTTAATAAGAGTCTCAAGGCTCCTTGAAGACTAACCCCTATATCGCCCTCCAATGAACTTCGCTACGCGCGCTCTGCTTGAGCTGCAGGAGACCACCGTCATGGCCGCACGTGCGGTTAGTGGTCTTCTCAAACGTCCGCGCTACCTTCCTGAAACAATAGCGCAGATGGACGCCATCGGGGTCGGTTCTTTGACTATCATCATCTTGACTGGCTTCTTCACCGGCGGTGTCCTAACCGTTCAGACGTTTCCCACGCTAAAAACTTACGGGGCACAGAGCCAAACCGGTTATCTCGTAGCGATTTCACTCGTACGTGAGCTTGGCCCCGTACTCTGCGCGCTAATGGTAACCGGTCGCGTTGGCTCCGCCATCTCTGCCGAACTCGGCTCGATGGTCGTGTCACAGCAGATAGACGCGATGCGGGCGTTGGGGACCGACCCGATCCGAAAACTCGTCGCTCCCCGCCTGATCGCACTCCTGATAACCCTGCCTCTGCTGACGGTCATCGCAGACATGTTTGGTATCTGTGGCGGCTGGGTGACAGCAATCGGCCTTTACTCAGTCTCATCCAGCGTTTTCGTGTCGGCGGTGCGCGACGGCATCACCACCGACGATCTAATTGGTGGCATGGTAAAGCCGATTGTCTTTGCGTTAATAATCGGGAGCGTTGCCTGCCACCAAGGCTTGAGCACGGAGGGAGGAACTGTCGGCGTCGGTCGCTCCACTACGCGGGCCGTAGTCATGGCGTCGATAGTCGTGATTATTGCCGACTACTTCCTCGCCAAGGCGCTTCAGGTTATCCTAGGCTCTCCTTAGAATTGCAGGTCAGTTTTCATGGCTGGTAGTAATTTCCAAACTCTAACAAATCAGCCAGACGGCCGCGTCAGCAGCAACGCCGCTGAGTCGACCTTTCACGAGATTGACGATCTCGACCGCGCCATTCCGGCGATTGAATTTCGTGATGTGCTGCTCGCCTTCGACGATCGCATTATCTTAAACAAGCTAAGTTTCAAGGTGATGAAGGGCGAGACCAAGATCATTCTGGGAGGCTCAGGCGGGGGTAAATCCACAATCATCAAGCTCGTGCTCGGTTTGCTCAAACCTGATGCGGGCCAGGTGTTTGTTGATGGTGAAGACATCACGGACTACAACGAAGTGCGGATGATGCGCGTGCGCAAGAAGATCGGAATGGTTTTCCAGGAAGGCGCACTCTTTGACTCCCTCTCCGTCTATGACAACGTTGCCTATCGTCTCCACGAACAAGGGGTGCCCGAGGAAGAGGTGGAACCCGAAGTACGCCGGATGCTTCGGTTCGTAAATCTCGAAGATGCGATTGACAAGATGCCTGCCGAACTATCCGGCGGCATGCGTCGCAGAGTTGGCATTGCCCGCGCATTGATCGGTGACCCCAAGATCGTGCTTTTCGATGAACCAACGGCCGGTCTGGATCCACCAACCGCCCGAACTATTTGTGAGTTGGCCATGAAACTACGCGATCTCGAGGATGTATCTTCGATCTTCGTTACCCATGAGATGAACAATCTCGACTATTTGTGCTCTGAGTACGCGGTGGTCAACGAAGAGGGTCGGGTGGTGTTTGAGCGCGAGGGCGAGCGGCTTTGTCTTATTAACAGCAAGGTGATGATGATGCTTCAAGGAAACATAATCTTCAGCGGCACGGATGAGCGTCTGCGCAAGGCTGAGGATCCTTACATTCAGAAGTTTCTTCGCGGACACTGAGAAAGGATGAAGGATGAGGGACGAGGGATGAGGGATGAAGATACGCGGCGACGCGGAGACACGGGGACACGGGGACATCGGTAGTCTTCCCGTCTCCCCCTTGCCCAAACTCCCGCGTTTTACCCCCCATCCTTTCCGCCTTCATCCTTAGATAAACGCCATGCCAAGAACAACGAAGACAGTATCACTGAGCCAACTGCGCGTGGGAATACTTCTGCTCGTGTCGATCACGGTCCTCATTTTCCTGATTCTTAACGCGTCAGGCGACATAAATCCTTTCAGCAAGAAGCTGCACTTGAAAGCGCGCTTTGTTGACGCCAATGGTCTGCGCGAGGGATCGGAAGTGAGGCTGGCCGGTGTTCGTGTCGGCAAGGTCGACAAGATCACGCTGTTGCCCCCTTCGGAAGTGCCAAATGCGCCCCGCGTCGAAGCGCTCATGACCATCAACTCCTTAATTGATGGCCGGCCTGCGAACGATCGAATTCGTACTGACTCGACAGCGCAGCAGGGTTCGCCCAGTCTGCTTGGCAACGAGATGCTCATCAATATTACGCCCGGGACGCAGGTGGGGCAGCCAGTCAACGACTACGCAATCCTGCCCTCTTCTTCGTCTAACACGGTTAACGATTTTGCGACCTCGGGAACGGATCTGGCTCAGCGACTCAGCAAGTTGTCTGATGAAATCAGCAGCATCGTGCGTGATGTGAAAGCTGGTAAGGGAACAGTGGGCCGGCTGTTCAACGATGAGGCGCTCTACAACAATCTCAACGCCACCATAGTGGAAGCTGAGGATGTTATGCGCCAGGTAAGATCAGGAAATGGTTCAGCGGGCAAATTCCTCAACGATCCGGCGCTCTACAACAATGCTTCCGAGGTCACGCTACAGCTCAGAAAAATTGCCGAAGACCTGCGCGCGGGCCGCGGTAGCGCGGGCAAATTCCTAACCGACGATCAACTTTACAATCGCATCAATCATACTGTTGATCGCCTCGATCGCGCAGTGGATCAGATCAGCTCACTGATTGGTGACGTCAATGCCGGTCACGGCACTCTCGGAAAGCTGCTTAAGGACGAGGAGATTTATAATGACGCAAGACAAGCTGTGGCCCGCTTCAACACCGCCACGGAACGCATTGACAATATGGTTTCGGCGGCTCAGCGTGGTGAAGGCACAGTAGGAAAACTTCTCACAGATGAGGCTCTCTACTCAAATGTGAATCAACTCTCTTCCGAAGGCGTCAAGCTCATCTACGACTTCCGCCAGAATCCGAAGAAGTATCTGACAATCAAGTTTGAGTTGTTCTAAAAAGAGCGAAAATCTCAACAGAGATTGACCCGGCAGCTATGCAAGGCGATATAACAAAAAAGCATCGCTCGGCAGGCCCGTGAAGAAGTAACCCATTGCCACTGCGTTGTCGCAAACTACTTTTTCAGGAGTGCGTTCTTGTTCAAAAAATCTATCACTGCGCCGCTGAACTGCTTCGGCTTCTCCATCATCAGGAAGTGGCCTACGCCGTCCCACATCTGGAAATCGAGGTTCGGCGCGATGCTGCGATAAAACTGCTCAGTGTCGGCTGGGTAGAAAGGTGACTTGGCCAGGATCGCCAGTACTGGCACGTTTATCTTATCCTGGCCCCAGATCGACTCGTCTGCCATCCCTTCCATCGCGCTTACCAAAACGTGCTGCGGCGTATTTAGAAATGAAGCTTGAATTCGCTCCTGGATTTCGGGGGAAAGGTGCGGACCCGCCATAGAAGCAAACATCTGCGCCCCGGCCTCTTTGTAGTTTGGCCCGCGAAAAGAGGCGATAAAGCCTTCCATCATCTTCTTATCGCCGAATGGACGCAACGCCCCATCGACAATCACGATTGCCAGAGTCTTCTGCGGGTACTTGCGGTAGAACTGCCTCGCCACTGGTGTCCCCATGCTATGGCCCACCAACACTGCGCGCTCCACATGGGCATCGCGCAACACAGCGTCGACGGCGCGCGCGAATAGATCCTCGGTATACGCAATCTCCGGCTTATCACTCTGGCCATGCCCGGGAAGATCTATCGCGATTACGCGATTCCGTTCCGCGAAGTCAGGCACTTGATCCCGCCAGTAATCCAGGTTGCAGCTCCAGCCGTGAATCAAGACCAGCGCTTCGCGGCCTTTGCCATAGCTCTTGTAATGAACGCGCGCTCCATCGAGTTTGGCATAGCGCGATTTTCCTTCAGACGCCGAGGGCTCGGCATAGCGCGATTCTCCTTCAGACGCCGAGGGCTTGGCATAGAGCGATTCTCCTTCAGACGCCGAGGGCTTCTGGGCCGTAGCCGCCGGTGCACCCACTAGCGCAAAAGCCAGAGTAAAAACCAGCAAAAGTAACCAATGCGCATGCGCCATCCGCTTGGTGGCTTCACTAAATTCTGCCGGGCTACCGGCGGGAAAATCGTCTCTCAGGTTGTTTGTCATGAAATCTTCCTCTCGTATTCGTCCGTGGTGTTTGCGGTGTGTAACTATACCCATGTTAGGTGAAATCCAATACTGCTCACTGCTCACTTGTCCGTTACGGCTACTGCGCATCATGATTTCGCCTGCGCTGTTGCGGAGAACATCGCCATGAACCTGATCAAGATCGTTTGAGGTTTCTCACTACAGATTTAGGTGTCGCATCTTCTTTGTGGTTAGAGATTGAAGGACTGTCTTGAGTCTCGAATCGTCGCCTGAGGAGCGCCTTTTATCACGGTTTGCCTGAGCCTGCAAACGAATTTCGGATTGTTCTCGACGCGTAGCGTCGGTATGAGTTTAGCCCGGCCTTTCAAGGCCGGGGTTCGGGCTGAACATCGCGTCAACCGTCGCTATGCGACGAGGTTTCGTTACCAACTTCAGATCCCAGCCTTGAGAGGCTGGGCTAAATTCATCATACCGCTACGCGGCGCAAAGAATCTTCGAGAGACATTTCAGTTTGCGCCCCGTCCATCGCGTGTTTCTCTCAAGATAAGGCCGAAGCTTTGCGTCTGCGGGAATCAATGAGAAATCCATCAGAAATCATTGAGAAGAAGCGGCGCGAAGCAGTTGAGAGATCTAAAAATGACGAGCTCACTCGATGCGTGGAGATGCAGGCGCGAGGAGTAGAGCCAATCGGTGACGAGTCGCTAGATTACACGCGAGAACACGATTCAGTAAAGAGTTTGGCGGTGAATTAAGGAATGCGGATGGCGAATCGAGGGTTTTGGACTCGACGCGTAGCGGCGGCATGAGTTTAGCCCGGTCTTTCAAGGCCGGGAAAAGATGGCCCGCCGGATACTCCGTCGCGTCGGCGACGACTGAATCATCCCCAAAGGTATCGCTCGTCGTATTCAATACCATTCTTGTGCAG
>JBGPNE010000069.1:0-8668 GCA_041487335.1 Pyrinomonadaceae bacterium | reverse complement strand
CACCGCGCCATTCTACCTGCAGGTTTTCAATGACCTTGTCACTCAGGAGTTTGCGCTCAACTTGCTCATAGAGCGGAAGCAGCACAATGGCATCAGAACCGCGCTCCCTCAAGGCTTTGGGTAATGCGCCCGCGACATCGGCCAGTCCGCCCGTCTTAGCGAAAGGCACAACTTCAGACGAAAGTATCGCAACGCGCACAGGCTCTGTCTCAATCCGGTCTGGTGGTCTGAACTACAGCAGATTAACTCTGCATTGAAGCGAGGAACTCGGCATTTGACTTTGTCTTTTCGAGCCGCTCGAGCACAACTTCCATCTGCTCGACGGGCGAAAGGGGATTCAGGACGCGCCGCATAACCCAGATTCGGCTCAGGTCCTCCTTGCTAAGCAGTAGCTCTTCCTTGCGCGTTCCGGAACGCTGCAGGTCGATTGCCGGGAAGAGCCTCTTATCGCTGAGCCGGCGGTCGAGATGGATTTCGCTGTTACCTGTGCCCTTGAACTCTTCGAAAATGACATCGTCCATCCGCGAGCCAGTGTCTATTAGCGCCGTGGCAATGATGGTCAGCGATCCGCCTTCCTCGATGTTACGCGCGGCGCCGAAAAATCGCTTTGGCCGCTGCAACGCATTTGAATCGATACCACCGGAAAGGATCTTGCCGCTGGGGGGAACCACGGCGTTATGTGCTCGTGCCAGACGCGTGATCGAATCCAGCAGAATCACGACGTCGCGTTTGTGCTCAACCAACCGCTTCGCCTTCTCGATCACCATGTCGGCGACTTGCACGTGGCGAGTGGGCGGCTCATCAAAGGTGGACGAGATTACTTCACCATTTACAGATCGCTGCATGTCGGTAACTTCCTCTGGTCGCTCATCGATCAGCAACACGATAAGAGTGGTATCCGGATGGTTTTGCGTAACAGAGTTCGCGATCGTCTGGAGCAACATCGTTTTGCCCGTGCGCGGAGGCGCAACAATCAAGCCACGCTGGCCCTTCCCGAGCGGAGTCACCAGGTCGATGACCCGCGCCGAGAGATTGTCCGGCGTCACCTCCATCTTTAGCTGTTCGTCTGGGTATAGCGGCGTAAGGTTATCAAAAAAGACCTTCTCACGCGCCTGGTCAGGGGATTCAAAGTTGATTGCTTCGACTTTGATCAGCGCAAAATAGCGCTCACCCTCTTTTGGCGGCCGGATTTGGCCGCTTACAGTGTCGCCAGTGCGCAGATCAAACTTGCGAATCTGTGATGGTGAAACATAGATGTCGTCCGGTCCGGGAAGATAGTTGTATTCGGGTGCACGCAGAAAACCAAAGCCATCGGGCAAAGTCTCCAGCACGCCTTCGGAGAAGATAAGACCACTTTTCTCCGTCTGCGCTGCCAGCACTTTGAAGATGAGCTCCTGCTTGCGCATTCCAGTCGCACCCGGAACGTCCATGCCTTTCGCAATAGACGTGAGCTTGGAGATAGACATCTCCTTGAGGTCAGCGAGATTTAAGAAACCTTCATCTCTCGGGTCCCTGGCTTCTTTGGTCTCTTTTTCCGGAGCATCGGCAGTAACTACAGTTGTGCCGCCGTTTTCGTCGTTGCTGTTCGCGCTTGAAGCGCGTGAACGTGTTCTCTGTGAC
This sequence comes from Pyrinomonadaceae bacterium, assembly GCA_041487335.1. GTDB lineage: Bacteria > Acidobacteriota > Blastocatellia > Pyrinomonadales > Pyrinomonadaceae > PSRF01. Next base: position 7,048 of record JBGPNE010000069.1, on the reverse strand, counting down.
ATATCAGTTCATCTCTTAATAAACTTTCGTTGGCTGCTTTTGCTGTTTGCGCGTAAGGGCTGAGTCGACTTCCTATCTATTGAAGTTGAGAAATCTGGAATGGTTTCGCGGCTAACAGCAGCTACATGCGGGCGGTAGAATCTGCCGCTCATTCGCGAGGCAATAAATGTTTCTCCTCAACGATATTTCGCAAGTTATCTCGATTTCGAACGGTTTTTTCTCCAGCATCACTCTGATGCGTGGTCGCCAGCCGCGCGTGGCCTAAATATAAGGCTAAGGTTAATCAAAAAGGGCGGTGCAGATCTAAGCTCGAAAATCACTCAGTGCGCTCTCGATCGTTCGCCAGACTTCGTCCCGGCCGCGTCCCGTCTTAGCGGAGTAAGCCACCACTCTATCCTTGCTGAACACACGTTTCGCGCGTTCCATGCTCTCCCTCAACTCGTTGTTAGACAGCTTATCGGATTTCGTGGCGACTATTAATCGTGGCTTTACACTGTACTCAAGCCACTCGTGAAGCTGCAAATCCAGTTTTGTGGGTTCGTGGCGCGAATCTACGATCTGAATTGATAGCATAAGCTGAGTCCGCTTGGCAAGGTAGCTTGTGACCATCTCGCCCCAACCGGATTTGATGCTCTTTGGCACCCGGGCATAACCGAAGCCGGGAAGATCAACAAAACGGAATTCATCGTTGATCAGAAAAAAATTCAAAGACTGTGTCCTTCCTGGAGTGGAGGACGTGCGAGCGAGGCCACGAACTGCCAACAAGGAATTGATCAGGCTCGACTTTCCAACATTAGAGCGACCCATGAAAGCGATCTCAGGCTGGACACCATGCGGCCAGTCGGCCTGTTTGAAGGCGCTCTTAATAAACTCCGCCTTGGTAACCTTCATTCGGAGGGCTGCCTGGCGCAAGAACGTCGACTCTCGCCAGGCGGGGCCAGCCCCGCCTGGCAACGAGAGCCTTCAGGCCTACGCTTCGGCGGCAGCAGCCTGAGTCGCGCTGGCTTTTCCTTCCCGCAGTGCCGCGAATTGCTTCATGCGTTCACGCATACTTGCCAGCCGCGCTTCGAAATCTGGAATTCTCCTGACAACTTTCTCCAAATGCTCGAGATATTCTGGCATCCCAAACGTCGTTCTCAACTGCGCCAGAAACGGCTCGATCTTTGAATACACAAAGAGATGTTCGCCATTGGCGTCTTGAAACATCTGCTCATCTATTGCGCCGTGATTTACAAGCGATGCAGCCATGTCCCAGTAGGAAACGACCATCCGGAAGTACGGACTCTTATCGCTCGTCATCACATCGACGAAATCTTGTACGTTCGCCGGATTGAACGAAAAGAACCAGTTGCGAGCTTCGCGCATTACTGCTTCGCGCCTGAGGTCATAAAGTTTGAGAATCAGATCTGCGTCTTCATGTTTGCTCATTTTCAAGTCTCCTCTTTTGCTGTAACGAGAATTTAGGGTTAGATAATCGCGCGCGTTTTTTCTCTGTGGGGCTTCGCAATACGCACAGGCTAAGCCTAAGTTCAGACTTCAACCTTTAAGCTGCCCTTGTTAGTAGCGGCATGTTAAAGCTGGGGCGCTAAACTAGGGGCAGTCAGCTCGCGTTGTGTCGGCTCGGCATATTCCCAGAAGCTAGGAACCTGTTAGCTTGTCGGAATGCCCTGCGAAGGCTGCTCAGTTGTCCAGAGCGGTGGCGTCTTTGACTCGTCTGTGGCCGCAGCGTCGATTGGGCACGCTTCCTCGAGCGCGAGCGCCAGCACTTCATCAATCGTTTCCACAAGATTAATGCAGAGCGCATCGCGAACTTCCTCAGGCACTTCGGGCAGGTCCTTCTCGTTGTCTTTGGGCATGATAATTGTATCGATTCCGAAGCGATGGGCTGCAAGGAGTTTCTCCTTGACACCGCCAATTGGGAGCACGCGACCTCGCAAAGTGATCTCGCCGGTCATGGCCACATTCCTTCTCACAGGAGCGCGCGTCAGCACCGAGGCCATAGCAGTCGCCATGGTTATGCCGGCAGAGGGACCATCTTTGGGAATTGCACCCTCCGGAATGTGGATGTGCAGGTCGCGTTTGCGGATGAAGTCGAGACTCATGGCCAGGCGCTCCGCGCGAGCTTTGATACAGGTCAACGCCGCCTGCGCCGACTCTTGCATCACCTCGCCCAGCTTGCCCGTCAGAGTTACGCCACCGCGTCCTTTGACCAACGTAGCTTCGATCTGGAGCACCTCACCGCCGACTTCAGTCCAGGCGAGTCCGGTAGCCAGACCAATTTCACTCTCTGCCGCAACACCTTGCTGTCGGAACTTGATTGGGCCAAGCATCTCGCCAACGCGGTCGGCATCGATTGTGTAACTAGACTCTTCCGCTACATGCTCGGAAACGAATTTGCGAGCGAGCTTGCGGCAGCACGAACCAATCTCGCGCTCTAAGTTGCGAACACCAGCTTCTCGGGTGTAATGGCGGATGATTTCCAGCAGACCCTCGTCAGTGAAATTGACCTGCTCTGGCTTGAGGCCGTTGCTTTCAGCTTGCTTTGAAACCAGGTGACGCTTGGCGATCTCAAGCTTCTCGCGTTCCGTGTAACCAGAGAGACGGAGTATCTCCAGTCGGTCTTGCAGCGCAGGGGGAATAGTATGTAAGACGTTGGACGTGGCGATGAAGAAGACCTTGGAAAGATCGTATTCGACATCGAGGTAGTGGTCCTGAAATGTGTGGTTCTGTTCAGGGTCGAGAACCTCGAGTAACGCAGCGCTCGGGTCGCCCCGAAAATCAGCACCGAGCTTGTCAACCTCGTCTAGCAAGAGAACGGGGTTGATGGTTCCCGCTTTCTTCATCATCTGAATTATCTGACCCGGCAGCGCGCCGATGTATGTGCGACGATGACCGCGGATCTCAGCTTCGTCACGCACACCGCCAAGCGACAGGCGGACAAACTTGCGGCCAGTGGCGCGGGCGATCGATTTACCGAGACTCGTTTTGCCAACACCCGGCGGGCCGACGAAGCAGAGAATCGAGCCCTTTGGATTCTTCACCAGTTGGCGCACGGCGAGATATTCAAGGATACGTTCTTTGACCTTTTCCAAGCCGTAATGGTCCTCATTGAGCACATCTTCGGCCTTGCTCAAGTCTCGAATCTCTTTGGTTTTTTGCTTCCACGGCACACTCACCAACCAGTCGATGTAGGTGCGTGATACAGTGCCTTCGGCCGACATAGGCGGCATGGCTTCAAGGCGATGCAGCTCTTGCATCGCTTTCTCCTTGGCCTCCTCAGTCATCCCGGCTTCTTCGATCTTCTTCTTCAGATCTTCGAGTTGAGCTTTCTCATCCTTGCGACCCAGTTCTTTGTGTATCGCCTTGATCTGCTCGTTGAGGTAATACTCCTTCTGCGCCTTCTCCATCTGCCGTTTGACGCGAGTTTGAATTGTCCGATCGAGCTGGCGCTTTTCAATCTCCATCTCCAGCAGTTCGATCAAACGCTGCAAGCGAGCCTGCGTTGAGAAGAGTTCGAGCAACCCCTGCTTGTCTTCAACGGAGATGCGCAACTGCGAAGCGAGGGCATCCGCCAGGTGCGAAGGCTCTTGATTGCGGAGAGCCGTTTGCAGCGCGTCGCCCTGGGTGTCTGGGGCGAGGCGTAGATGTTGTTCAACGAGCTGGCCAACTTTTTGAATAAGCGCATCAAGCCGGGTGCCTTCTTCGTTGACCACCGGCGCACGCTTTACGAGCGCCATAAATGCGCCCTCGGTGTTTTCTACTCGTACGGTGGTCGCGCGTTCCCGGCCTTCAACTACTACCTTGATCTGGCCGTTGTCCTGCTTTTGCGACTGCAGAATTCGGCCGAGCGTTCCCACGCCGTAAATCTGCTCAGGCAGGGGTTCGTCAACGGTCGCATCGTGTTGCGTAGCTAAAAAAATGGTACGGTCAGCGGAAAGTGCCTGTTCCAGTGCGCGCACCGAACCGGATCGGCCTATCTTGAAAGCGACTTTCGTGAAGGGAAAAATTACGACGTCACGGATGGGTACCATCGGGTACCAGGCGACATCAGCAGGAGTACGATCTGAGTATTCTTCCATGGTTTGGTCTTGAATGAACTTCTTAATCTGGCGTTTGCAAGAGGGGCGAGCCGCTCAAAGTGCCGTCTCGCCCCTTTCCTAAGACGTCTAATTCTAAAGCATTTCCCGTGTGCGCGCCACTTGCTGATGCGTTAATACGCACCCACGGAGGCTGTTTTTTAGGCCGCCGCGCCGTCCACGCCTGTAAGGCCCTCGCCAGGAATAGCCCGCCGTCGCTCAACCATTTCGTTTGTGATAACAAATTCCTTGATGCGCTTCTGTGAAGGCAGGGTGTACATCGCATCCAGCAACAGCTCTTCAAGGATCATCATCAAGCCGCGGGCACCAACTTTTCGTTCTACCGCCTGACGGGCAACCGTCTTGAGCGCGTCGTCGGTGAACTTCAGTTTCACATTATCGAAATCAAACTTCTTCTGATACTGCTTGAGGAGTGCGTTTTTCGGCTCAGTCAAAATCTTGATCAGCGCTCCTTCATCAAGCTCGTGCAATACGCCGCAAACAGGCAATCGCCCGACAAACTCCGGAATCAACCCAAAACGAATCAGGTCTTCCGGCTGAACCTGAGCGAGCGCCTCTGCGTGGCGGTGTTGCCCAGTCTTAATTTCCGCGTGAAAGCCCAGCGACTTGTTGCGCAGGCGCCGCTCAATCACCTTTTCCAGACCGACAAAGGCGCCGCCGCAAAGAAATAGAATATTTGTGGTATCAACAGGGAAAAACTCCTGATGCGGATGCTTACGGCCACCCTGAGGCGGAACATTGGCCACTGTTCCTTCCAGAATTTTCAATAGGGCTTGTTGCACGCCTTCACCTGAAACATCGCGCGTAATTGACGGGTTCTCGTCTTTACGACAAATCTTGTCGACCTCATCAATGTAGATTATGCCTTGCTGCGCCCGTTCGACGTCGCCGTTGGCAGCCTGCAAGAGCTTGAGGATAATGTTCTCGACGTCTTCACCGACGTAGCCTGCTTCAGTCAGCGTCGTGGCATCGACGATGGTGAACGGTACGCTGAGCATGCGCGCCAGTGTCTGCGCCAACAGTGTCTTTCCGGTACCAGTCGGCCCGATTAAAAGAATATTCGCTTTTTGAATTTCAACCTCGGAACGTCGGCGGCCGATTTCGATCCGCTTGTAATGTTGGTAGACAGCTACGGCAAGACGCTTCTTCGTTTCATCCTGTCCAATGACATACTCATCCAGGAAACTCTTAATTTCGCCAGGCTTTGGCAGAGGGGGACGAGTCGCTACGGATTCGGCCTGTTGGTCGTCGGTGATGATCTCGTTGCAGATATCGATGCATTCATTGCAAATGTAAACAGTGGGACCGGCAATCAGTTTTTTTACTTCATTCTGCGACTTGCCGCAGAATGAACAGCGCAATGTGTCATCGGTTCGTCTTACCATGCGGCAGGGGAGCTCCTTAGGGAATCGGTCGAACCCGGGCCTACTTCGGAACAACCACCGGCGAGCTCAACACGTCTCTGCCAGTGACTAGCTGGTGGTAGCGGCGAACGCACTCGTTACAGATGAATGCGCTCTTACCAATCATTTGTTTGGGAACACCGGCCGTCTGCTGTGGAGTGCCGGCCATGATGTTTGCAACTTCGCCCTTTGATCGACCGCAGAACGAGCAGCGGAATCCGCGCGCTTTCATCTTTGCAATCATCAGCGCCTCCACCTGGTCGCACAGCTATTCGCGATGCGCGATCACCTCGTCTATTAAACCATATTCCTTGGCCTGCATGGCAGACATTATTTTGTCACGCTCGACGTCGCGTTCGACAGCCTCGTAAGACTGGCCGGTGTGTTTTGCAAGAATCTGGGAGGTAAGCTCACGCATGCGCAGAATCTCTTCCGCCTGAATGCGAATATCCGTGGCTTGCCCTTGCGAACCGCCCGTGGGCTGGTGGATGAGTATGCGGGAGTTTGGCAGAGCGAAGCGCTTGCCTTTTGCGCCGGCCGCCAACAGCAAAGCTCCCATCGAGGCGCATTGGCCGACGCAGATAGTGGTTACGTCTGGACGGATAAACTGCATCGTGTCGTAGACGGCCATTCCTGCCGTGATGGAACCACCGGGCGAGTTAATGTAGATATTGATGTCCTTTTCCGGATCCTCGGCTTCAAGAAAGAGGAGCTGCGCCACAATCAAATTGGCAATCTGATCGTCGATAGGCGTGCCCAGGAAGATGATGTTGTCTTTGAGAAGTCGCGAGTAGATGTCAAAAGCGCGTTCACCGCGCGACGTTTGCTCGACGACCATCGGGACTAGGGCCATATAAACTATAGACCTTTCATGACTTCGCGTCTCTCTTTAAGCCGGGTGGACCGGCTAAACCGATCAATCTTCACGAAGAATTCGTGTTCGTTTCGCGTCCTTCTTCACCTGAAGAACTGCTTTGCGTCTCGACTCCCGGGCTCTCAGTCGCTGCAATCGAGCCGACTTGTTCCAGTGTCTCTTCGCGCCATTCTTCTTCAGTTACGCGTGCGTTTTCAATCAACAGGTCAAGCGCTTTGCGATTGCGCAGCCTACTCGCGATGCTACGTTCGCCTCCTTCCTTTGTCAAGACGCCGCGCACCTGCTCTTTTGCTTGTCGTGAAGCATTTGCAATCGCTTCAATTTCCGCTTCAATCTCTTCATTTGAGATGTTGATCTTTTCCTCTTCCGCAATGCTTTCGAGCAACAGTGAGCCACGCACATCTTCCTCAGCCTGGGCCTTTAACTCTTCTCGCGCTCCATCCCAATTTAGCTCTTTGCTGCGCGGATCAACACCTTTCCCGATCATCTCGCGCACTACACTCTCCAGTCGGTAGTTCGTCTGATGATCGACGAGGCTTTGCGGTACTTCAAATTGGTGCTCTTCGAGAAGTTTGCGCATCACCTCACTACGCAAACGATGGTCAGCTTCTGCGGCTGCACGTTTCTTGAGATCCTCGCGAATCCCGGCCCGCAGAGTTGCGACCGAGTCAAAT
>JBGPNE010000068.1:0-8720 GCA_041487335.1 Pyrinomonadaceae bacterium | reverse complement strand
CAGGCTCGCCGATATCGCGGGCGGCCGGCGTGATGATCGTTTTAGAGTTGATGTAAATCTTCTCGCCCTTCTGAATTGCGCGCCGGACATCGTCCTCGCTGACAAAATCAATTGCTTTGTGGCTATTAGCAGCCGCCTGCGCGCCAGCGGATGGCGGGGCAGGTGCAGCAGTGGCAGACCTTCCATTGCCATCCCGGCCTTCACTGCCAACTTCCGATCGCGGAGCTGAACTCGGTCCTGCATACATGCTTCCAGCCTCAGCCCCAATCGACGGACGTGACGTCGCCTGCGACGACGCTCCTCCGTCGCTGGGTAGCCGACCGGCAAGAAACCGGTCCACGATGGCCGCGATCTCTTCGCGATTGATCTTTCCCGTGCTCGCCGCAACTGCCGGCTGTGGCCTGCTGCGAGCGGCAGTAACCACCGGCTGGGCAGACGTGCTGACTGGTTGAGCTGAAGCGGCGGGCCGTACACTCTTGACTGGTCTTGTTTCAAAAGCGATGCGCTTGATGTCCATCAAATGCAGCGGTGAGACATTGTCTGAAGTAACGTTTCCTCCCCAGGAACCGCAGCCCAGTGTCATCGATGGCGGCAGTGCCGTGGAGAATCCGATGGCCCCGTGGGTGGTTGGCGTGTTCACCGTTATGCGTGAGGCCGGTATCTCACTGCCAAATCGAACTGCGGCCTCGCGAGAACGCGTGTGAAGGCCCGCCGTGTGGCCCATGCCACCGTAGCTCAATACTTCATGGCTACGCTCCGCTCCCCGCCCGAGTCCCTCAACTACGTAGAACGCCAGGATCGGTGACAACTTCTCCATCGAAAGCGGAAAGTCGCGACCCACTCCACCAACTTCGGCAATCAAGCAACGCGTGCCCGGGGGCACACTCAAACCAGCCATATTTGCGATCACTTCTACAGACTTTCCTACAATGCCGGGATTTAGTGAGCGTTGCGGCGTGGCAACTACTTTTGCCAGTTGGTCGGCCTCTGACGATGAGAGAAAGTAGGCGCCTTGGACTTTAAACTGTTCACGCACTGCCTTTTCAATTGGCGCGTCACAAACTACCGCCTGCTCTGAAGCGCAAACGGTTCCGTTATCAAAACACTTCCCTGTCAACACGTCTTGCACGGCTTTGGGAACATCAGCCGTTCTCTCAATGAACACCGGAACGTTGCCCGGTCCGACACCGAACGCCGGCTTGCCGGAGGAATACGCAGCACGCACAAGACCGATACCGCCTGTTGCCAGAATCACGGCTGTGTGCTTGTGCTTCATCAGGACTTCGGTGCCCTCGATCGTCGCCGTGCTCATACAAGCGACTGCATCACCAGGCAGTCCTTCCTTAACGGCCGCTTCCCGCATGACTCGAACCGTTTCGTTTATGCAGCGCGCAGCAGAAGGATGCGGTGAGAGGACAATCGCGTTACGTGACTTAACTGCGATCAAAACTTTGAAAATGGCGGTTGAGGTTGGATTAGTGGAAGGAATAATTCCGGCAACAACACCGCGCGGACTAGCGATCTCGACTACGTCTTTTGATTCGGAGACAACGCCGACAGTGCGCAGTCCACGGAAGTAGTTCCAAACATCTTCAGCCGCAAAACGGTTCTTTTCCTGCTTGTCAGCGGGGATTCCGTAACCAGTCTCCTCGACTGCCAGCGCGCCCAGTCGAGCCGATTCACGAAGCGCGGCTTTTGCCATGGCCTCGCAAATATGATCGGTCCTGGCCTGGTCAAAGCGAGCCAGTTCAGCCTGGGCCTTGTGCGCTGCTTCGACAAGATCCCGCGCTTGTTGTACCGATACAAGGTCCTTATCTTCTGACATCACGAACGCTCCGACATTGCCGATTGCCAATTGCCAATTGCAACGAGGCGACGATAGTCAAGCTGGAAATCGAGAATCGGCAATTGAAAATTGGCAATTACTTCGCTCTTTCCTTACTTGCTTCTCGCGCGCCAGCCTGAAGCGAACGGCCCTGTTCGCCCTGGCCCAACTGGCCTCGTGCACCACCTTGTAACGCACGCTCATCGGGACTCAAGCCAGTCCGTCCATCGACAGGTAGAACGCGTTCAACCTCAGCGTGCGGCCGCGGGATGACGTGCACGCTAATCAACTCACCGACTCTTCGCGCTGCCGCAGCACCCGCATCCGTTGCCGCCTTGACTGCACCGACGTCGCCGCGAACGAAAATCGTGACGTAGCCCGCGCCGATATACTCTTTTCCCAGGAGTTGAACGTTAGCAGCCTTGACCATGGCGTCTGCCGCTTCAACAGCTCCGATGAAACCTTTGGTTTCCACCATTCCCAGTGCTTCCAGAGGCATCTCTTGTATCCTCACTTTTTGTGATTGTAGAAATTAAAGTCGACTGATTCGGGTCACTAGATTCAACCTATCACCGTGGGCGAGAAGAATCAAGAGAAGCCAATCTTTTGAGATACGAGCGTTTGACAGCGTTTAGCAACGCAAGCTATATTGCGGTCAAAGAATGAGTTGGTCTTACATATAGGGCCAACAAAGGCCGGCAATCCAGTTAAGGCAAATGGCAGTCTACTTTCCACACTAGCGTCGCACCGGGTTCGAAAACCTTCCCTTTACGGAAGCGCAAAAGCTGAGGCGGATTAGTGATGGCAGAAACTCTAGGCGAACAGTTGCGACTCGCGCGCGAGCAGCGCGGCGTTCCCCTACGTGAGATTTCCGACCAGACGCGAATTTCGGTTCGCTATCTCGAAGCTATAGAAACGAACGATTACAAACGCCTACCCGGCGGGATTTTCAATCGCAGTTTCGTCAAAGCTTACGCGCGGTGCGTTGGGTATGATGAGAAGGAGGCCGTCGAAGCTTACACGCGCTACATGCGAGAGCAGGGTGAGCCCGGCGACGATGTGGTGACCAGACCCCATCATTCAAAGGTCTACACTGACGCCTCAGCGACGCGGTCACCCCTCCTGACAGTCGTTCTTGCGATTGTCATTTTAGCAATAATAGCCTTGGCGGCACTCGCTGCGCTTCATTGGGTGCAGCGGCGCTCGGCCGATTTACATCGCAGGTCTCGGCCATCACTGGAAGTGGTAACGTTGAAAACTCCGGCGGGGCAGACAGTGAAAGATCGGGTCCTCCGTTTGGGTTCTTGGAAAGCTGATTACGAAGAAGTCTCGCAATAGCAATTGTGTTGACAGACGGTGCGTGCTGGAGAACGCAGCACTGAAAGCCGTGCGCCGTCTGTCGGCAATAAAGCTGAACGGAGGCTCTGCCCGCTTCGAATAGCGGGCAGTTCTGTTTTACGTTGGCGCATAGCCCCATCCTCAATCACTAAGGAGTAATCGACACTATCATGATTTCATCCAACATCTCTGAAGGTCTAACATTCGATGACGTCCTGTTAGTCCCTGCTCATTCCGACGTTCTGCCGTCTGAAACAGATAGCTCGACTCAATTCACTCGCAACATCAGGTTGCAAATTCCCCTCTGCTCCGCCGCAATGGACACTGTTACCGAGGCAGCGCTGGCCATCGCACTCGCGCAACAGGGGGGCATCGGCGTCATCCACAGAAATTTGAGTATCGAAAGGCAGGCTGAAGAGGTCGACAAAGTCAAACGATCCGAATCCGGCATGATTGTGGATCCGGTAACGATTCGGCCAGAGCGGCCAGTGCGCGAAGCTCTGCAGGTGATGGAGAGATTTCACATCAGCGGCGTACCCGTGGTCGATGAAGCTGGCCACCTCGTCGGCATTATTACGAATCGCGATCTGCGATTTGAAACGAGGTTCGACATACCCGTTTCCGAAGTCATGACAAAGCAACCGCTCGTCACTGTTCCGGTTGGCACAACTCTCGAACAGGCAAAGGCAGTCTTGCAGAAACATCGCATCGAAAAGTTGCTCGTCATTGACAATGACAAGCGCATCAAAGGTCTTATCACCGTCAAAGACATTCAGAAGGCCATCAAGTATCCCACGGCGGCGAAAGACAACCTGGGCCGGCTTCGAGTCGCCGCCGCTATTGGCGCGACCGGTGATTTTCGTGAACGCGCTGACGAATTGGTTAACAGACGTGTGGATTGCCTGGTGATCGATACGGCCCATGGTCATTCGTCACGAGTGATCGAGGCCGTTCGCGAAATCAAGCAGCGCCATTCGGACACTGATCTAATCGCCGGCAACGTCGGGACGACTGAGGGAGCGCAAGAGCTGATACAGGCCGGCGTCGATGCAATCAAGGTTGGCATTGGCCCAGGCTCAATCTGTACCACACGGGTTGTCACCGGGGCGGGGGTGCCGCAGATAACGGCGATTCAGTCGTGCGTGAAAGCCACGCGCGCGAACGGGATTCCGCTAATCTCGGATGGCGGTGTGAAATTCTCCGGTGATGTGGCGAAAGCTATTGCCGCAGGCGCCGATATCGTGATGATCGGTTCTCTCTTTGCCGGCACTGAGGAAGCACCAGGAGAAGTGATTCTTTTCCAGGGCCGTTCATTCAAAACCTATCGAGGCATGGGCTCGATCGGGGCGATGCGCGAAGGCTCGCGCGACAGGTATGCGCAGGAGATGGCTGAGAGTGAGTCGAAGCTTGTGCCGGAAGGCATCGAAGGCCGCGTGCCCTACAAAGGCACGCTCGCCGACATGGTTACACAATTGGTGGGAGGACTCCGTTCAGGAATGGGCTATACCGGTTGCCACACAATCAAGGAGTTTCAGGAAAAGAGTCAGTTTATTCGCATCACTTCCGCGGGACTACGCGAGTCACACGTGCACGACGTAATCATCACGAAAGAAGCGCCGAATTATCGACTGGAGTGATCTGCTCCCATCTGCCGGTCGTGCAGCTTCATGAAAACTGCCAGTGTGCAAATGGCGCCGACCAATGCCAGAAACATATCCCACTGTGTATCCCAGATGTCGCCTTGAGTTCCGAGAAACTTATCACCCAGATCCGGCGTAACCAGGACGGCGACCCACCATTCAATGAATTCATAGCACGCGCCAATCGCCAGCACGATTGCGGCCGTGATGAACGCCAGCCAGCGGCGCGACGTCACTACAAAACGCAGTAGAATCTCCCTGATCGGAATTGCCAGCAGAAAGCCCAGCATGAAATGCGCAACTCGGTCGTAGTCGTTGCGCATGAGATGATAATGGTCGCGTAACCAGTTGAACGGAGCGGCCTCAGCATAGGTGAAGTGGCCACCCCATGATTGGATAAAAAGATAAAAGAAGATCAGATAATAAGACAGGCGTGTGAATTTAAAATATGGGTAGACGACAATGAGCGCGATCAATTGCGAGATTGGAAAGAGGTTTTCCAATGCCCAGTCTGCTCGGTCATAGGGATGGATTGCCAAACCGGCAAAACCGATAAGATAGATCACCAGCAGAACGAGCAACTCTCGCTTTGACGCTGTCTTCTTTTGTTGTTCCATAAAGCAAGGGGAAGCATTAATGCGACATCTGTCGGTTTGAGATGAGCAGGGCTAAGACTCCCAGCCGGCGCTTATCATAATCCAGTGGTCAAGTGGTCTGGCTTGGAAGGCATTCGATTTGCCAATCGCGTATAAATAATGGTCACTAATAAGGCGGTCCTGATCTCAAATCCAAAAACGGGTCGATATCCGTTGCGGCGGCCAACGGCGATTGAAGAGATCTGCACTTACTTACGAACCCGAGGGCTAGACGTTCAACTGATGTCCACCAGGGGTCCTGGAGACGCAACACGCTTGGCAGCGAATGCTGCGCGTAATGGAGCGCGCAACGTCATTGTTTCCGGCGGTGACGGGACAATCAATGAAGCCTTACAAGGCCTGGTTGGCACCGACGTCCGCATTGCAATCCTTCCACGCGGTACTGCAAACGTTCTTGCGCGCGAACTGGAGTTACCGTTAGACAGCATGAAGGCTGCCGCAGTGATTGCCCGAGGTAAGACACGTCGTATTCATGTTGGCTGCGCGATAGACGAAACGCATGGCTCAAAAAGATACTTCTTGCTGATGGCCGGAATCGGCCTTGACGCGTCTGTTGTGCGCCGGGTGCATCCCGGGCTCAAGAAACGTTTCGGCCAGGCTGCGTTCTGGCTCTCAGGATTGAGTCATCTTGCGGATTGGAAGCCCATGCCTTTCAAAATCGAGGTGAATGGGCAGAGCTACACTGCCACGTTAGCGACGATTGGAAAAGCGGCGAGTTATGGTGGCGATCTCGCCGTTACGCCCCGTGCTCAACTGGAGCAGCCCGATTTCGAGATTTGTATTATTGAGTCGCAGAGCCGCCTGCGCTATCTGCGTCTGCTGTCGTTTGCTATGCGCAGCGGTGTACCCACAGACCAACATGGCGTTTGGTTTCTACATGCCACCCGCGCGCGCGCTACAGGAGATGCGCCGGTGCAAGTGGATGGCGAATTGATCGGCCACCTTCCGATGACTTTCGAAATCGCACCGCATTCGATTGAAGTAATTGTTCCGTAAAATTAGTCAGGAGTCGTGAGTCTGAGTCACCCGAGGCTGCAACTTTAAGTTTGATTTGACTCTAGGCTCTGGACTCTAGCAGGCTGATGAAAAACTAATACGATCCACGAACTCACGCGAAACAAGCACGAAGAAGACGCTAAATTCAACTTATTTCGTGTGATTTCGTGGATCGTGCCTCTGGTCTTTACCGATGCTCACCATTTTTCTGCAGCCTGCCAGACTTTCTAATTGCCTTTCAACCAGGCGCTTCGCAAAGCTTTCTGTTCCACGCTCGCGTCCTTCTTCTCTGCGATCCGATACTCAAAACGCTCGGGTGCTCCGAGCAGAAGCGTGGCTTGAATCGTACGGCGATCGCGTTTCACTGAGATCGGAATACGATCACCCTGCTTGTAACGACCAAGTGAAGCAAGCCAGTTTTCGCGCCTCACACTCTTTCCACCCAGGCTTAGAATCCCATCACCCGGCTGCAATCCTGCGTCCTCGGCGGGTGAACCGTTGCGCACTGTGCCAATTGTTAGGTTTCTCGGATTCTCCCAATCCAGTGTAAGGCCGGCGTTATAAGGCTCGCGCATCTGTTCGCGAACCAGATGTAGTCCGACATAATCAAATGCTTCATCGTACGGCGGAACTTCAACACCCCGAACATATCGCGTAAAGAAATCGCTAAGGTCGAAGCCCGCAACTTCCGATGCCACCCGCTGTAAGTCTTCAGTCTTGTATCCCCGGCCGCGCAGGTAATACGTCGCATTCGGACTCTTCAAGTAGAACTCGTCGTACATTCGGCGCATCACGTCGTCAAGTGAGGCTTTCCCATTGGTCCTGCCCCGGATCAATAGATCGAGCACCAGACCCAGTAGCTCGCCCTTCGGATAATAACTGATGGATGTGTTCGCCAGATTGGTCCGTTGGGCGTGTGGTGCGTCGTCGAGGAACGGCGCAGAGAGAGAAGATTCTTCCGCGCTCATCAGATGGCTGCCGGGCGAGTTTTCGATCTGAGTAATGGTGTTGCTCTCGCGACGAAGGAACTGCGTATCATCCCAGAGCCCGGCACGGCGCGGCATCAAGTGTCCGTAATAATTTGTGAGACCCTCAGCGACCCAGAGCCCGCGCGTGTTTGCCGGACGAGTGAAGTCCCATGGCCCAAGCTCAAGCGGCCGCAGCCTCTTCACATTCCAAACATGAAAGAACTCGTGAGCCACCGTGCCCAGCGTATCATCGTATACTCCCGAATCGCCGAGCGCGCCCGGCTCGATTATTTGCGTGGAGGTGAGATGTTCCATGCCATCGCCCGAAACGTCGTCGGCGGCGAAATGGATCAGAAAGGTGTAGCAGTCGAATTCAGGAGGGCCCCACATGGCGGTCTCTGCTCGCACCAGCTTTTCAATGTCACGAACAAGGCCGGCACGTTTGCCGCCTTCATCACCGAAAGAATGAACGATGACGTGATAGTTCTTGCCTGCCACCTGAAATTCGTCTTCTGTCCAGTCAGGAGCAATCTCAGTGGGCGTGTCGATCATGATGTCCCAGTTTGGAAACTGCCACTCGCGCTGGTCAGGCCGGTCCATTCGCCCGTTCACGATGCGCCATCCGGCCGGCGGCGAAATTACCAGCTTAACCGGGTCGGGTTTGTGATTCACGATGTACATGAATATGCAGCCGCCATTAAAGTTGGCATGCCGCATATCTAGCTGTGAAAAGGTGCCCGACAGATTGTTTCCAAAAACTTTATAGCTGATCGTCAGGCTGTGAGTGTTTATCGTGGAAACGCGCCAGGTTTGATCATCAAGGCGAAGCAGCGGTAAAGGCGAGGACTGGCAGTTTAAGGAAGAAGGTGCCTCAGGGCGGGGGGTACAATTCAGAGCGTTGGCATGAACTTCCTGCACGTTCTTCGCAAAGTCAAAAACCGCATAGCGTCCTGGCGACCACTTGGGCATCTGAAAGTCGAGTGACTGCACTGTCGAGTTTTCTGGCAACTCAACTTCGATCGTCACTTCAAACAGATGCGACATCGGCCGCGACATCGAAAGCCGGTAAGTCACGGAACCGAGTGCCTGCTCTTGCTGGGCAGATGCGAATCCGCTAAGCAATAGCAGCAGCGAAAGAGCCAGGGTCAGGCGAAATAGCGGTGTGCGCAAAAGATGATTCATTAAACTCAAACTCCAAACAAAAAGTGCAGAAAGAACTGTTTAAGGGAAAACAGTCGCGGATTATGTTCGTTTACAGAAACACTGTCAAAGTTGCTCGGTACAAGTCAGAAAGTCT
>JBGPNE010000067.1:0-8783 GCA_041487335.1 Pyrinomonadaceae bacterium | reverse complement strand
GTTGCCGCGCTGGATGAGAGGGATAATGCAGCAAATACTGGTGATAGACGATGACAGTGAACTCTGCGAGCTGGTGGCGGAGTATCTCGAACCTGATGGGTACAAAGTGGAAGCAGTTCATGATGGAGAGAGCGGCCTCGAACGAGCGCTTTCCGGTGAGCACGCGCTGGCCGTGCTTGATTACATGTTACCCGGGATGAATGGCTTCGAGGTCTTGCGTCAAATCCGCGCCCGCTCGCGGTTGCCCATTGTGATGCTGACGGCTCGGGGCGACGACATGAATCGCATCATCGGCCTGCAGATCGGCGCGGATGATTATCTACCAAAGCCATTCAACCCGCTGGAGCTTGTGGCGCGGATTAATGCTGTTCTGCGACGCGCGCAGGCTGAACCAGCTCAGAAGGCAGATCGTGAAGTCCTGGTCGTCGGCGACATCGAAATGGACAACCGTACCCGAACTGTGCGTCGGGCAGATAAGGTAGTCGAGTTGACGGTCGTCGAGTATTCTCTTCTCGAAAAACTCTTGAGCGCGCCCGGCCGGATTCTGGAGCGAGAAGAATTAGTCAAAGAAGTACTTCATCGAAACCTCACACCGTTTGATCGCAGCATCGACACGCATGTAAGTAACTTGCGCAAGAAACTCGGCCATGAGGTCAATGGCGTCGAGCGCATCAAGACCGTGCGTAGCGTTGGCTATATTTATGCCTCACCGGAAGAGACGGGAATCGAATAGAAGAAACCATGCGCAGTCTCTTTCTAAAAATCTTTTTGTGGTTCGGGCTAGCCATGGTGGTGGTAAACGTGGCTTCGTTCGTCACCGGTATAATGACTGAGCGGCGCTCTCGACCTCGCACCAATCCGATGGCGCCCATGTTTGGTGTGTATGCCCAGACGGCCGTTGAAGTCTTTGAAAGAGATGGAAAGCCAGCCCTCGCGTCATACCTGGAGCACGTTGAGCGGGCGTCACGCATTCATGCAGTGGTGCTGGACGAGCGAGGAAATGAAGTATCCGGTCAAACTCCACCTGACGGCGCAACGGATCTGGCAAAGCGCGTTACGGAAAACTCACCCTTTTTATTCTATTTCCCCAAGCCGCAGCAGAAACCTCTCGCAGCACAGGCCGTGCGTGGGGCGAGTGGCGCGCTTTACATCCTGGTTGGAGAGTTGCCCAAACCGAGCTTTCCAGGGCCACCACCAAGACCCGGTGAACCAGGATCACTGCTTTTCGGTCTGCAACTGGCTGGACGAAGCCTCCTACCATTGTTGCTCATCGGTGCTTTGTTCTGCTATTGGCTCGCCAGATATTTATCAACTCCGATCGTCCAACTGCGTGGCGCAACTCAGGCATTGTCCGACGGCAATCTCGCGGCGCGGGTGGACCAGGGACTGCTCAAGCGGCACGACGAGATCGGTAATCTCGGCCGCGACTTTAACGTAATGGCCGGCCGGATCGAATCACTGGTCGAAGCTCAACGACAACTTCTTGGTGATATCTCACATGAATTGCGATCTCCGCTTGCTCGTCAAGGCGTGGCCCTTGGCCTTGCGCGCCGACGTGGCAATCCCGAAGTAAGCAGCGCGCTCGAGCGCATTGGGCGCGAGGCCGAACGCATGAACCAAATGATCGGCCAACTGTTGTCGCTTTCTCAACTTGAGAGTGGTACGGATACATTGAGCAAGGTAGCGATCGATTTGGGCGCTCTTGTTCAGGAAGTTGCGGATGACGCAGACTTTGAAGCACGTAGTCGTGAGCGGTCGGTCCGCGTTGTCGCCAACGAAGGATGCAACGTAAACGGAGTGGGCGACCTGCTGCGGAGCGCCATCGAGAATGTTGTGCGCAACGCGGTGCGCCACACTGCGCAGGGAACAGAAGTTTTGATTGGGCTCCGTTGCGAGGATGTTAACGGCGATAGACACGCGGTGGTCAGCGTGCGCGATCACGGCAAAGGCGTGCCGGAAGAGGCCATCGAAGACATCTTCCGCGCTTTTTATCGAGTGGAACACGCGCGCGATCGAACGACGGGAGGTACCGGATTGGGGCTCGCAATCGCGGCTCGCGCCGTGTGTTTACATGGCGGAACAATCAAAGCCGCCAATGCGCCGGACGGCGGTTTGATGGTGGAGATCAGACTGCCGAATTAGGGCATACGTCTACTGCTACTGAGACATAGGAGTCTGGCGCGCCTTCGCATTCGCAAAGAAGTTGATTGCTCTTTCATAGGATGACCTTTTCAAGCCGCCCAAGCCTAAACACAAGCTCTTAGAAAGCGACTTGCACGCGACTCAATACGACGAAGAAGTTGTTATCACCGGGCCTGGGCGTGCGCAGCGGATCCTTGTATTGTTCGATACCAAAGTCGAGCAGGTAGCGAACGAAGCGATTGAGATACCAGTTGGCTCCAAAATAGAACGTCCCGGCACGATTGGACTTCACCGTACCGTCGTTGATCTGCAAATTGGAGTAACGCAGCTTCAGTTCCCAGGCGCCAAAACCAGGCATGCCCTTTTCATCGCCAAATAGATTCCTTTTGGGAGTCACGGTTCCCAATTCGGACTTTTCTTCGCCCGTCAGCAGGTAAGTAAATTGTCCGCTATAGCCCTTTGCAACTACTCCCGGTAAGTCAATCCCGCTTGGACCAAGACGATTGCGCGCCTGATTGGCCTGATCATATTCGAGCCGTACGGCCGCCGGGCCGACCAGCCAGGTAAGCTCGCCATTGGCTCGGGTAATTGGACCATTCACCGTAGCGGGCGAGAAGAAGGTAAAACTGCGGCTCTCAGTCTGCCCGCGGACACTCGTGCCATTGAGGCTGCTGCGTCCCAGAGCATAGGCTCCGCCAAAGGAGAACCCCCTGGTCCAAAACTCCTTTGTATTTTTCCACGGCGCGAAACGCAGGCGCACGACACCTTCTGGCGTTCCCGTGGAGTTGGACGCCAGGAGACCTTTGCCGTTGAAAGCACCTAGTTGATATTCGAAGGTTCCTTTCCCCAGCACACCCGACACCATGATTCCCGGGCTGCGACTCGGTGCGAGATTGTTGACGAGAGAGCGTTCGACAAAGTCTTGCACCGCGTCGGAGCGTAGTTCTTCCTGGCTGAAAGGCTCTTTGAATTGTCCCCCGGTTACTTGAAAAGATTCTGTGCGATGTACTCTTACGTAGAAATCGCGCAGCAAGGTGCTGCTGGTATCAGCGAAATCGCCCTCAATCTTAAAGTCATAGTAGCGAGCAACTTTTCCTTCCAACGCGAGGCGTGCGCGTCTCACCAAAAATGTATTTGCCGGATGGTTACCGGATTGGTAGCCGCGAAAATCGAGTTGCGCGTAGCCGGTCAGGTAAGTAAGGAAGCTGCCATCAGCGCTCTTCAAGAAAGCGTGGTTATCGTCCCACCCAGCTACCAGCGCCGGCTTGTTCTGCTCTTTAGCCTGGCCCTGCTTTGCGCCCGGCGTAGCGGATTGGGCATTGGTCGGCGATTGGTTTTCGAGTGAGGCGACGACGATCCGTGGTTGCATCGCACCGCTTTGGCTCGGCGTTGGAGCCGACGATCCAACAAGTGTGGCCGCCTGTGATCTTTCTTCACTTTCAGTGAGCCGCTTCGTCAATTCAAGAAGAGCCTGCTGTTGCCGCTCAACTATTATCCGGAGTTGTTCGACTTCTAATTTTAACTGATCGATCTCCTGGACCACCTGGCTCTTCGTAGCATCCTGTTGTATCGCATCCTGAGCTCGGGGCACGGGAACCTGGTTCTTCTTCTGTTGAGCCGTGGCCGCGATCGTCAAGAACAGGAAGCCAATCAACGTCAACAGCAAGTTGGTAGCGGTACTGTTTCTTCTTCGAACCATATCTCCTCCTGGTTAGTTTCCGGTTCTTTGAGGTTTCGATTGCGACTCGTTCAATTGCCATGAAGATTAAAATAGTCCCCTGAGAATCTGCCCGAATAGTTGCTCGAGCGGAACTGCCATATCGTTCGACTTCCCGTCTGGTTCTATAGCGCAATGAAGGGACAAAAACCAGTGCAAATAGCTTATGGAACATATCTTCTGTTCACTTAAAGGCAAGTAAAACTTCAGGAGACTACGGGCTTTGGATTCATGTTCTATTAATTTTTGGTTTGCTAATATCGCCGTTCAGGAAAGCTTGAAATAAGGGTAATAACTCGACGACACCGGAGACTCGATGGTACCCGGATTTTAAGCCAGGACTGATTTAGGGTACTCAACTTTCTAGGAGTTACTTAAAACTGCCAAAAGTGTGATAATGCCAATGTCGATAAGGCCGCTTCAGGTGAGGAAGAGATTATGGAACAGAACGGAAGATTCATTTTCTACCACCGCACAACAGCAGAGGAAGCACGCTCCATAATCGAGAGCGGCTTCAGGGACAGTTCTGGTTATTTCCTGAGCAATCGAATTTGGACTGGTGTCTGGCTTTCATCAATTCCGGTTGACAGTGAACACGGCGCCGAAGGAGATGCTCTGCTGATGGTGAAGCTCGAGATCGACGAGCATGAGTTGGCCCGCTGGGAATGGGCCGCCGAAGGCCGGACATATCGTGAATGGCTCATACCGGCAAACCTGATTAACCGGTGCGCGACATTTGAGCTGGTGGACCAAATGGATCCTTCTGCAATCGTTGCCGCTTAAGATCACTTTTCCTTCCGAACAACTTCACAGCGAGCTCAGATAATTGAAAAAGCGCTCTCGATCGCTTTCGCGTATTCTGGTTATACGCGCTCCGATTATGTAGCTTATAGCCGCACCTCGCTCCTCGATTCGCTCATAGCGCGTAGGGATCGCGTAAGACTCAACGCTCCCGGTTGGAAGCTCCAAAATGATGCGCAAAGTGCGATCTTCGCCCGCGATATAACGGTCACCTATGCGAATAGCGGGCAGCGTGAACGCCAATCCTGTAGCGCTTAGATCTAGCGTGTTTCCGGAGAGAGTGGGCGTGCGCCGCAGTCTTCCTCTTCCATCTCTCTCTTCGCAAACTGACACACTGCACGGAATGCTCACCCTGCGTCGCGCCGGATGACGGCGATTACCAAACCATTGTCGCAACCGAGCGCCGACTGAATGTAGAAGGTCAGCCATGTCACCCTTTGAGGGCGGATCCCGATCTGACAGACGTGTCGTGGGGCTTACGAGTAATGCGTAAAACGTCCCCCAGGCCATCCCACTCTTACCAAATTACAGCGTGGCATGGCAGCACACCTGCAGGTGCTGTCGGGGGTTCCCGGTGTACTCTTAACGACTGGAGGGGGGCCCCTCAATGAATAGGTTAGGATGAATGAGAGGGGTTTGTCTAATCCTAATTGATTGACTGCAAATGTTCGTTAAAGCGGATCCAATCATCAGCACCCATCTTGATGATTTGCGCGCCAAGCAGGCATCCGAGCTCCATTGCTCCTTCGTTTAACCGCACCTGTTCATAGCGTACCAAGGCAGCATCGGCTTCGATGACCCCGGCAGCGAGTTCCAATACGATGCGAAGGGTGCGGTGGCCCTGGTTGAGAAGCTGCTCGCTGAAGCGTGAAACCGGGAGCAGAATTGCCAATCCAGTGGCGCTGATATCGGACGTGTATCCGTCGAATGTAGCTACGCACCGTTCCTGAATTTTAGTCTTGGGATCAACCAAAGCTAGCCGGAGGGGCAATCGAGCTCTTCGGCGCGGAGCACAGAAGTGGGTGCCTGCTAAAGAATTGATGGTCGTCGCCAGGGAACGTATCAACTGTGTCATGTTGCTTCCTGAACTCCTCTTACGAACTGGTATTCCGGCATTCATCACGATACCTAAAAAGGTAGCGGCGCTAGCGCGTGCTATTGGAGCATTTTTTGGGGCCGCCCCAGGCCCTTCAAGTCTCAAAGACTGTCTCTGACTTGCGCTACGACGGCCCTCATCGCATCCGACGCGGGGCCGGCAAACACGGTTGCACTTGTTACTACGATTCTGCCGCCATCCGTCACCGTGTAGTGCTCTCGATCGAACTCCGTATCGTAGCCGATGACCGTTCCGTCAGGAATTTCAACCCCAGAATCAATAATCGCTCCGCGGATACACGCATAACTTCCCACGGTAACATTTGGAAAAAGTATCGAGTCTTCCACTTCACTGTGGCTCTGCAGCCGCACACCATACGACAGCACTGAGCGCCGCGCACACCCGCCGCTTATAATGCAACCAGGTGCGACGATTGAGTCGATCGCAATTCCCATGCGTTCGCCGTCTCCAGAAGTGACAAACTTTGCGGGCGGGAGCTGCAAAGCGTTGGTTCGGAGTGGCCATTCGTTGTCATACAAGCTAAATACCGGAATTGCCGACACGAGGTCCATATTTGCCTCATAGTAAGCATCGAGTGTGCCGATATCCCGCCAGTATTTTGCTGTTCCCTTGTTCACGTCGCGAAAGTTGAAACTATAGACGCGACCATCCTTAATCAGTCGCGGCAGCACATCACGTCCGAAGTCGTGAGTTGATTCTGTATCATCACCATCTTCCGTGAGTGCGCGATAGAGCACGTCGCGCTTGAAAATGTAAACGCCCATCGAGGCGAGTGCCAGATCCGGATCATTGGGCAATGGCTTTGGGTCCGCGGGCTTTTCTTCAAAGCCAAGCACGAGCCCCTCTTCGTTCGCTTCCAAAACGCCAAACTCGCCCGCTGCTTTTTTCCTCGGCACTTCTATAACCGCAACCGTCACATCAGCGCGCTTGTCCCGATGATATTCGAGCATCTCCGCATAATTCATTTTGTAGATATGGTCTCCCGATAGGATAAGCGCGTGCTCGAATCCCTCCTGATCGAAAGTGTAAAGGTTTTGATTGACCGCGTCGGCCGTTCCCCGATACCAGTCGCTTCCGTTGCGCTGTTGCGCTGGAGCGATCTCGATGAATTCATCGAGATCACGCTGCATCATGTGCCAACCCTGGTGTATGTGGCGGCTGAGCGATTGTTGTTTGTATTGCGCGAGGATGTAGATGCGGCGAAGCCCGGAATTGACACAATTAGACAGCGTGATGTCAATGATGCGGTAGATACCGCCAAAGGGCACCGCCGGCTTGCAGCGATCTCGAGTCAACGGATAGAGACGCTGACCGGCTCCGCCCGCTAAAAGAATGCAAAGTACATTTCGCATCTCACTCAGTTCCCTGCGCCGGCCAAATGCTTATGACTTCCTTCGATGGCTGCCTGATTGATGCCTACTGGCCCACTCGCGCAACCAACTGATTCGGTCGGCAGATAATGGCTCTCCCTTTCGATAGAGGCTGGCCTCTTTAACAGCATCCTCGATGGACCAACCGTCAATGGCATATCTGGCGAGAGCAGCCATCATGCCGGTTCGGTCTTTGCCTTCTGCGCACTGGATGTGAACGGGCTGATTAACGGGCTTCTGGATCCATGCCAGATAGGTCTCCGCCTCTGCCTCGGTGGGCAAGCGTCCATTGTCCATGGGAATCCATAAAGAATCCTCAAAGCCGTACTTCTTATAGTCGACATCGTTGCGCGCCCGAAAATTCACGATGCTATTGATGCCCTGCGCACGCAGCCATTTCCAACCATCGTCATTCTTTGGCATCCCGGAACGTGTCAGCTTTCCCTGCCAGACGATTCCATATTTGGGCACCAGCCCTTTAGGCTCAGGCCCCCGAGGCTTTGAAACTTGCGCGCCCGCTTGCGCAGCGCTCTGATCGGGCGCCAAAGAGTGTGCGCGCCGGGTCTGGCCAATGACAACGACCGAAGGCAAAATCACAAGGGTTACAACGACTGACCAAGGAGGCATTTTCATTTGTTACCTTTAATCGAATCTCGAATCATGAAATCCCGATGCTCTCCGGACCGTGTAGAGCGCCAGGGTGGCTCAATTGCAATGAATAAAGTTTGCGGTAGACTCCGTTGCTCGCAACCAGGTCTTGATGATTGCCTAGTTGGATCAGTTCTCCATCCTCGATGACAACTATCTTGTCCGCTCGCCACACGGATGAAAGCCGGTGTGCAATAATAAAAACAGTCCTTCCCTGGGCTATTCTCTCCAGCGCCTGACGCACCAGTTGCTCAGACTCGGAATCCAGATTCGAGGTCGCCTCATCGAAGATGAGAATGCTCGGGTCGCGTAACAAGGCCCTGGCAATCGCAATGCGCTGCCGCTGCCCGCCTGAAAGCTTAACGCCGCGCTCACCCACCTCCGTGCGATAGCCCTTTGGCAATTGCATAATAAAGTCGTGTGCACAGGCGGCGCGGGCGGCATCCATGATCTGCTCTGTGGTCGCGTCTGGATTTGCGTAAGCGATGTTATCTCGCAGCGTCCCGGAGAAAAGAAAAGTGTCTTGCTGCACAAGCCCAATCTGCTGGCGCAGCGTCGAGAGTGGAATCTCTTCAATCGGCACACCATCAAGCAGGATCCTGCCGGATGTTGGTCGATAAAACCGGAGCAATAGATTGACGACTGTTGTCTTGCCGCCTCCACTGTGACCCACAAGCGAGACCGCTTCGCCAGGTTCAACGTCGAGATTGAAGTCCTTCAGTACCCGCTGGTTTTCATCGTATTCGAAGTTAACGCCCTCGAAGCGCACTGCGCCCCTTATCGTTTTCTGTGCCCCACCGTTCGGAATGTTAAGATTCGCGGGCGAGACTCTGGCCTCCTCCAATCCTAGAGAAGTAAATAAGTTCTTGCGGGTCCGCTGCTGCGGCGCCACAATGTATTTCTTGCTTCTGGGCGCCGTTGAGTTGCCATTGGCCTCTTCGTCGAGCTCTACCTCTGAAGCAACATCCATCACTTCAAAGATGCGGTC
>JBGPNE010000066.1:0-8861 GCA_041487335.1 Pyrinomonadaceae bacterium | reverse complement strand
AGCGTCGTACCCTTTGCGATTTTATTAGGGCCGATGATGTGCGGGATCTACCTTTCACTCTTCCAAAGGCAACGAGGTGACACTGTAGAATGTGGCACTCTTTTCAAAGGTTTTGACTACTTCGGTGAGAGTGTTGTCGCAACCCTGTTTCACTACATTCCCATTATCATTGTCGTGGTTCCTTTTTACTTAGTCTTCTACATTGGCATGTTCCTGATGATGTCAGACCAGCGCCACGGTGGCCAGGTTGAGCCGGCCAATGCGATTGGCTTCTTCGTGCTATTCGGGGTGTTTGCCCTCATAATAGCTGCATTCGTAATCTGCATTTCAGTATTATTCACCTTCGCGTACCCGCTGATCGTGGATCGAAAGTTATCCGGAATGGACGCGGTTAAGCTGAGCGTGAAAGCCGGATTGGCAAACTTTTGGCGGATATTAGGGCTGCTGCTACTGAACGGAGTTGTGGGACTGGCCGGCGCGCTTCTCTGCTACGTTGGGTTGTTTCTGGTGCTTCCGGTAAACTTTGCTGCCCTCGCTATTGCCTACGAGCAAGTATTTGGCCTGGGCCAGGTTCAGTCGCCGCGTCTGCCACCGCCGCCACCTTCGTTCGCCTGAGGCACTGTGCTGGAGAGGAACGGTTGATTTAATCGTCTGCCAGCTCGCGTTTGCCGAAATGGTTTGAGCACCGGAGCGTGATGATTTTATGTCAGAGAATTTTCAGGAAATCGCCTTAAGCCTTGCTGAGCTCGGTCGTAACTTCTATGCTCGCGGTTGGGCATTGGGCACGAGTGGCAACTTCAGCGCCGCTGTAAACCGCGATCCGCTGCGCCTGGCGATGAGCCCCAGTGGCGTTGATAAGGGCCAGTTGCGAGCCGAGCAGATCTTGCTGATCGACGAAGGCTCAAATATTCTCAGCGATCATCCGGGCAAGCCTTCTGACGAGAGTCCGCTGCACATTCGTGTAGTGATGGAAAGAGGGGCAGGCGCCGTTCTGCACACCCATTCGATCTGGAGTACTATACTTTCCGATGTATATGCAGCCGAAGGCGGACTGACGATCGAAGGTTACGAGATGCTGAAAGGACTCGAGGGCATCAAGACTCATGAGCATCGCGCGTGGCTGCCGATTATCGAGAACTCACAAGACATGACCGCGCTGTCAGAGAATGTCAGTGAGCTGCTCAAGGACAACGGAGACGCTCATGGGTTTTTGCTGCGGCGACACGGACTTTATACCTGGGGCAAGGATCTTGCACAGGCAAAACAGCATGTCGAGATCCTGGAGTTTCTGCTCGAGGCAATGAGCCGGACCAGGTTGATGCTAGAGGGCGTCTCAAGAGGAGTTTGAGGATGGCTTTAGTCAGAATCCCTGAAGACGGTCGAACGATAGGCGACAAACAGGAGATAGCCGAATATCTTGCGTCATGCGGCATCGAATACGAGCAGTGGATGCCCAGGCATTCCGTGACAGCGGACGCGCCCGCTGCTCAGATCCTTGCAGCCTATGCGCAGGAGATTGAAGAACTGAAGGCGCGGGGAGGCTACGTCACCGCTGACGTGATCGACGTTAATCCGAGCACGCCTGGTCTTGATGCGATGCTCGCCAGATTTAGCCGCGAACATTGGCACGATGAAGACGAAGTGCGCCTCATCATTCAGGGCCATGGGCTCTTTCACCTCCATCCGCAAAACGGGCAGGTTGTGGCTATCGAAGTTGAAGCCGGCGACTTGATTCGAGTGCCGCGGGGAACGTGGCACTGGTTCGACCTCTGCTCCGACCGGCAGATTCGCGCCATCCGCCTGTTTCAAGATATGGCCGGCTGGACGCCTTACTATACCGACAGTGGTATCGATCGTAAGTTTCAGCCTGTCTGTTTTGGCGTTTCCTACATTCCCCAGCCCAACTTGGAAGCGGGATTATGACTTCCCGTCCGCGGGCGCAACACCCGCGCTCTGAGGAAGACTGTCATGACGTTCAGTCTATCCGCCGCCGGCGTTCGCGGCATACTGCTCGACATAGAGGGAACAACCACGCCCCTCGCCTTTGTTCATGAGGTGCTTTTTCCTTATGCCCGCGAGCATGTAAAGAACTACCTGAACGAACACTTCAACTCAAACCAGGTTCAGGCTGACCTGCTCCTCCTCAGCGAAGAACATGCGACTGATATTGCGCAGGGAAGTACTCCGCCCTCGTTGGTCGGCGAACCCGTCAACGCGAGCATCGCTTCCGTCGCCGCTTACGTTTACTGGCTGATGGAACGTGACCGAAAGTCTACCGGACTAAAATCACTCCAGGGTAAGATCTGGCAGCAGGGCTATCGCGTTGGGACACTGAAGTCACAGGTTTTCGCAGATGTGCCGCCGGCGCTTGAGCGCTGGCACGCAGCAAACCGCAAAACAAGCATCTTTTCTTCGGGCAGCGTGCTGGCCCAGAAACTCCTCTTTGCGCACACTGAAGCAGGCGACCTGACGGGATTCATCCACAGTTATTTCGACACCCGAACTGGTCCCAAAACGGAGCACGAGAGTTATCGTCGCATTGCCCGGATGCTCGAACTGCCGCCCTCTCAAATTCTTTTCATTTCCGATGTAACCGATGAACTCAATGCCGCGAGCACGACTGGTATGTACACGAGGCTTTGCGCGCGGCCCGGTAATCATCCACAACCTTCCGACAACCAGCAGCAAACGATTAAAAGCTTCGATGAGATCACGAAGTAGAAGGGTTTACGGCAGGTGGTCCGCCCAGACTGCACCAGTACCTGGTTTTTCAGTCAATGGACTTTTTGGTGAGGCTCCGACAGTGGGAATTACCACTCAAATCACAGAACGACCGGGTCAAGAACGACACCACACACTCAAAGATGTACCACTCAACTACAGAAGAGCGGTAGCGACCGGGTCGTTTCCACTACACTCAACCAGGAATTTAAGAGCGGTAACTTCCCGGCTTACGACGGATTAACAACAAGTTGAGAGTTGCGTGAACAACCCGGTCGCTACGCTCCTCGGTTCTGTAATTGAGCGGCAACGCCTCTCTCGTGCCAAACTGCACTAGTACAAAACCATTGACTGTTGGACAAGACCTGGCGTATCGTTCAGCCCCTCGCAAAAACTTACAGGTTGGTCCCCAAGAGCCTGCGTGCGGCATTCCCTCCGGTATCAGCCTTAAATGATCACAACTCCACCAGGTGAGATGAGATGCCTTGCTTCTTCAGCTCGTTCGAGGCTCTCTAGCCAGCACGAGCTGAGACGCTAGTAGAGAATTCTGGTTTTAAAGAGCGAGGAGATCAATCAAATGATCATGCGAATAATCTGCAAGTTGTTTGGTCATATCTATCATTATCGCGACTGGGAGAGGCGGAGGTGCATGAGGTGTCAACGACCGTCGACAAATAACTGATGGGTTGTTGCCTGGTTTAATGCACTACTCTGTCGGTGGTGGCCGGTTCAGAGTCCGAAGTATCATCGTCATACTATAAGGCGGGCCCAGTAGCTGAACCCACCTTCTGGTGTCCCCCCCGAGAGAGGTAGGATCTTTCCCACCTTGGCTTTCAGGCCGCTACCGGTAAAAGATCCAGTTGGTCCACCAATGCGACAGTCATGAAACCGTTGATCTCTACTTACACGCTATATGGGCCTCGCCCGTCACCAGCAGGGCTCGATCAAGGTGTTTAGTTCAAGGTCTTTGCCTTCTTCGCACTCATCCGCCTGGAATGCCCTGGTTTCCACTCTCTCCTGGTCAGTTTCCATGGACTCCAGAATC
The DNA here is from genome assembly GCA_041487335.1 of Pyrinomonadaceae bacterium. Lineage (GTDB taxonomy): Bacteria > Acidobacteriota > Blastocatellia > Pyrinomonadales > Pyrinomonadaceae > PSRF01. Next base: position 5,095 of record JBGPNE010000066.1, on the reverse strand, counting down.
ATGGTTAACACCCATTCGACCTTTTCAGCCAGTATGTGCATTGAGCCGTAACCTCACTCGCGTCAAATCTAAACCCGCCTGTCAATGTCTTTCCCTTAACCTAACTGATACTCTAGCGGATCGAAGATGAATGGAAGATGAATCCAGTCACTCCCTCGGTCTTGATCATCGAATATACCTTGATACAAAGCCAATCGAACTGCCTATCCAAGCAAAATAGATGTTTAAGCTGATCGGGAGTCAAGCAGTTGTGTAAATAGGACTAGCACAAAAGGCAAACTTATGGTTTAAGGTAGCGAAATGTCTCTGCCAGATCTGGTAATCCGCGGCAAACGAGTTGTCCTGCCTGGCTCGGCTTCGCTCGAGGCTTCTGATTCGGAAAAAAGCGAGGGACGCGCGCGCCTCCGGATCGTTCCGGCATCAATTCACATTCGCGATGGTGTTATTGCGCAAATCGCTTCTTATGCGCAAGTCCCTGCAGGATGTGAAATTGTTGAGGCAGAGGAAGAATCAATAGTAATGCCCGGCCTGGTAGACACGCACGTTCACGTCAATGAGCCTGGACGAACCGATTGGGAAGGTTTTCGAACGGCAACGAGAGCCGCGGCGGCGGGTGGCGTGACCACACTGGTCGACATGCCGCTCAACTCAATTCCGCCGACCACAACACCTGAAGGCTTCAGAGCAAAATTACAGGCAGCTCGAGGGCAATGCCACGTTGACGTTGGATTTTGGGGTGGTGTAGTGCCGGGTAACACGAGCGAGCTGGCACCACTGTGGCAGGCGGGCGTTGTCGGCTTCAAGTGCTTTCTGGTTCATTCGGGCGTTGACGAGTTTCCGAATGTAAGCGAACAAGATCTACGCCAGGCGATGCCGGAACTGACGAGGTTGGGAGCAGTCTTGATCGTTCATGCGGAGTTGCCTGGGCCAATCGAAGACGCTAGCGTGAGGTCACAAACTTCATCTGTTGGCAGGCGTTATGAAACTTTTCTCAGTGCCCGTCCCCGCAAGGCAGAGAACGAAGCTGTCGAGTTGATGATTCGCTTGAGCCGAGAGTTTGGCACGCGCGTGCATATCGTCCACCATTCATCCGCGGATGCGTTGCCAATGTTGCAACAAGCTAAAGCTACAGGCGTGAAGATTACTGTCGAGACCTGTCCGCACTATCTATGCTTTGCTGCTGAAGAGATTCCTGAAGGCGCGACTGAGTTTAAGTGCTGCCCGCCGATTCGCGAACGGGAAAATCGCGAGCAACTCTGGCAAGCGCTCAGCGACGGAATTATCGATATGGTTGTTTCAGATCATTCGCCCTGCCCGCCTGACATGAAGCTGCGCGAGACTGGAGATTTTCTTCAGGCCTGGGGCGGCATCTCGTCGTTGCAGTTTCGTCTGCCAGCAATGTGGACTGAGGCTCAACGACGTGTGTGTTCAATCGAAGATCTAACGGAATGGTTGTGTGCAGCTCCCGCGAAGCTGGTGGGACTAAGCGCGCGGAAAGGCAGAATTGCTATTGGCTGCGATGCAGACATAGTGCTCTGGAGTCCTGAGCAGCACCTTCGTGTCGAGCCGGAAATGATCCATCATCGCCACAAGCTGACGCCTTACGAGGGCCAGGTATTTCAAGGAGTGGTTAAGACGACTTTTCTTCGGGGCGAGAAGGTATATGATGACGGCGAATTCGCTTCAACACCGAGGGGACATCTTCTGAAGCAAGCTACCGCAACGGTGAGTGGCTTCTAATGCAATCAAAGACTGGTTGCACTCTTTTTGTCTTTTATCCAGAAGGTTAGAGACCCGGCTGATGGATTTCACCGAACTAGTTGATCTCGCCTCAGAAAAGTTGGGTGGGGCGGTACTCATAGCCAACGACGAGTTCTTCGCGTCAAAGGAGAATCTGCTCAAAGTGAGTGCGCCTATCTTCATTGAAGGTAAATATACCGATTTGGGTAAATGGATGGATGGTTGGGAAACTCGCCGTCGGCGCTCCTCAGGCTACGACTGGTGCATCGTGCGGCTTGGTTTGCCAGGCATCATTCGCGGCGTGGTAGTTGACACCAGCCACTTTAAGGGAAATTATCCGGAGCATTGTTCACTGGAGGCTTGTTCTGTCGAGGGACAACCGGATGCCGAGCAGTTAATGGGCGAGAAGCTGCAATGGTCAGGCGTATTGTCGATAGCGAAACTGAAAGGAGATTCGCAGAATCACTTTGCGAGTGAAAACGAGCAGGGATTCACGCATCTGCTCTTTAAGATTTATCCCGACGGCGGCGTAGCCAGATTGAGAGTCTATGGCGAAGTGGTGCCGGATTGGAACAGACTCAAACGAGTGGGCGGCGAGATTGATTTAGCCGCGGTCGAAAATGGTGGACTCGTGCTTTCCTGCAGCGACATGTTCTTCGGTCACCGTCACAATCTGATTATGCCGGGCCGCGCTGTGAACATGAGCGATGGTTGGGAAACCAAACGCCGCCGGGGGTCGGGTCACGATTGGGTTATTATCAAACTCGGCACGGCAGGGCAGATTCGACGACTGGAAGTAGATACCTCCTACTTCAAGGGCAATTTCCCGGAGAGTTGTTCGTTAGAAGCATTCGACGCGACTGGGCTCTCAAACAATGATTTGCTCAATCCTGCGATGGCATGGAAAACGGTGCTGCCGCGCACGAAACTACAGGCCCACACGCGGCATTTCTTCGAAGACGAGATACTCGATACTGGCACCGTGTCGCATGTAATTTTCAATATTTTTCCGGATGGAGGCGTGAGCCGGCTTCGCATTTACGGAAACATAGTTGACTGATTATCAAGCTTCCGGTTTGGTAATTATGATTTACGTAGGTTCCGGTATTAGTACTTCTGAAATCATGCCAGCAGAAAAGGATTGGGCCAGCGATCTTGAGCGTGTCAATTCGCTGCCGTTAGTCGAAGCCGAAAGCGAACTGCTAAAATGCTGCGGCTCGGGAAAGTGGGCCGCTGAAATGGTCAAACAACGACCGTTTGCTAATCTTGACGAACTTCTCAACAAAGCTGAGCGCATCTGGTGGTCTCTTGAGCCTACCGATTGGCTGGAGGCTTTTCGCAGTCACCCAAAGATTGGAGAGCGCAAGGCTGCACAGCAGACGTCGCCTGAAGCTCAGAACTGGTCGGAGCAAGAGCAACAGAGTGTTCATAACGCCGGGCCGGAGATCGGGCAAGCTCTGGCTGAGTTGAATTGCGAATACGAAGAGAAGTTTTCCTATATCTTCATTGTTTGCGCGACGGGAAAGAGTTCTGAAGAGCTGCTCGCGATTCTTCGCGAGCGGTTGAATAACGATCCGGAAAGGGAACTCCGCACTGCAGCCGCAGAACAATCTCGCATTACACAACTACGACTTAAGAAGCTGATAAACCAGTGAGCACGATCTCAACACACATTCTCGACACATCGCGCGGTGCCCCCGCCAGTGGAGTTGCTGTATCTCTCCAAGCGCAAAATTCGGATGAAACATGGACCGAGCTTAGCCATGCCTGGACTGACGAAGATGGGCGGGTCAAACCCTTTTTCCTCATTGAGGAGCCACTCCCGGCAGGAACCTACCGGCTAGTCTTCGATACCGATGCCTATTTTTCGACGCTCGACATCGCGGCCTTCTATCCCCAGGTGAGCGTGGTGTTCAAGATTGATGAAGCGCCACAGCACTATCACGTGCCTCTCTTAATCAGCCCGTTCGGCTACTCTACCTATCGCGGAAGTTGAGGAGTGACAATCGACCCGACTCTGAGCGAGTGGTTGAATCTCATCGTGCGCTGGGTGCACGTCTTTGCCGGCATCATGTGGATCGGCACGACCTATTACTTCACCTGGCTCGACGCACGCCTAACTGAGGAGGAGAAGGCAGTCGCCAATTCGGGAAACGCAGCGCGGGTCTGGATGGTCCATAGTGGGGGGTTCTACGTTGTCGAAAAGCGCAAGATGCCCGATCTACTCTCGCGGAAGCTTCACTGGTTTCGCTGGGAAGCGGCCACAACCTGGCTGAGCGGGATGCTGCTGCTCGTGGTTGTTTATTACCTGGGGGGCGGCGCGCTTGTTGACCGAGATGTGAGCAACATCAGCGTGGGAGCTGCTGTCGCGTTAGGGGTGGGGCTGCTTGTGGTTGCCTGGGTAGTCTATGATCTGATGATCTGCTCGCCGTTAGGAAAAAATGAGCGGGCCTTTGCGGTAATCGCCTACCTGATTGTCGTTGCTGTCACGTATGGACTTACACGCATACTGAGCGGCCGCGCCGCCTACATCCACATCGGTGCGATGTTTGGAACAATCATGGCTGCCAATGTCTGGATGCGCATTCTGCCGGCACAAGGAAAAATGATCGCGGCGATCAAGGAAGGCAGAAAAGTAGACCAGGCGTTGGCCGCGCAAGCAAAGTTTCGTTCCAAGCAGAATACATTCATGGCCGTGCCCGTTGTCTTCATCATGATCAGCAATCACTTTCCCTCGGCAACCTATGGCGATCGCTACAACTGGGCAATACTCTCGGTGTTGATTTTACTCGGTTGGGGCGCCGCAAAGTTCATCAGAAGGGCTTAGTAGGACACACAATCTGTCTGATTAGGAACAACCAGAAACCTTGTCAATAATGGTATCGCGCCTGAAGAAAATCGATACGGTCTTCAGTGACCAGATAGACGAGGCGATGCTCCTGCGTCAGTCGCCTTGACCACGCGCCTGACATCAGATACTTCAGCGGCTCTGGTTTTCCGATGCCGGTAAAAGGCTCTCTCATTATCGCCTCGATTATTTCGAATGCGCGCAGCGCGATTTTTCGATCAGTTTTGACCCAATACCGCAAGTCTTCCCTGAACTCTGGATGAAAAACGGCTTTGCGTTCAGATGCTTTCTGCGGGCGACCTCTACCTTTTTGAGTCAAGCCCGATCTCCTGACGCAATATGTCTACGGTCTGGGTCTTGCCCTTTTTTTCTTTTGCGCGGTTAATCGCCGAGAGGAGGCGCCGTGCATTCCTGGGTGATCTCAGAAGATGGGCTGTTTCCAGCAAGCCCCTTAGCTCGTCCGCGGCGACCAATGCAACGTCTTTCGCGCCGCGCCTATTGATAATT
>JBGPNE010000065.1:0-8975 GCA_041487335.1 Pyrinomonadaceae bacterium | reverse complement strand
CTCAAGTTGCTCGATCAGGGCAAGAAGACTCTGCGGCCCTTCCATCTGTTGATCGGGTGAGACCTTCTGCCACGAAAGCAGGAAACGCACAAAGTCAGCACTTGAAACTGGCTCAATCTCCTGCCGCAAACGATTGAGTGTGTAACTATGGATCCTGGCGAGCAACCGGCGCGCGCACCACTCCGTCTCTTCGGTTCCGGGCGTGAAGCGGCCACGCAGCACAAACCCCTCCGCCTCAAGCTTGAGCAGCGCCGCTTCGACATCATTAGCGGCAAGACCTGACGATGCCGCAAGACCTTCAATCGTCACCGGACCGAGACCTTCAAGGCGTCCCCGCATTAACTCAACGAGCGCGTCTTCACGAGACCAGGAGATTTCGGCAAACAAAGCCGGCGCGATGATTGGAGGCGCAACTGAAGCTGTGGGAAATACTGCTTGCAATTGCGCCAGCCGTTCTGCGGCCACCCACAGCTTTGTGACTGTGACTCCGGGCATCTCGCCCGCATCAGTTGCGCGGCGTGCAGACAAGCTGTCAGCGTCCGCTACGGCTTCGCCGCCTCTCAGTGCGGAAAGGCTCTGCCTTTCCGGCGTGCTCAGCTCATTAGTTTCGGCGAGGCTGCGCCTCGCCGTTGCGGACAAGATGTCCGCGCTCCCAGCAATCACCTGAAGCACTCCCGCACGCCGCTCGGCCTCCAACCCTTTCAAAAAGCCACTCCACGCCGCGTCTGCCCCCGCAGTTTCGTCCGGCTCAGCCGAAATCAAATGCGGGCCGGTTTGGTCGAAAGCGAACTCACCTAAGCATCCTTCGGCCTCTGTAACGAAGCCCAACTCAACCAGCGCATCGTGAAGTTCATCTGCATTCTGTACCTGCGGCCATGCTTCTTCGCGCACGCGGTCGATTGCCGTCTGATCCAGTTTGCCCATGTCCGCCGCAGTTTCCGGATCGAGCCAGCGCCGCTGGAAGACTGCGCGTGTTCGTCGTTCCTCCAGCGGTGCATCATCAAGGTAGGCATAGGGCCGGGCGTTGAGTATCTCCGCCGCCAGCGGTGAGGGCTCAAGCAGGTCACGCGCAAACAGATTCTTTTCGTTCCGCTCGATGGACGCCAGCAGCACTTCCAGACTGTCCACATCCATTGCCTCTTCAAGACAGTCGCGAACCGTCTGTGCAACCAGCGGATGCTCAGGAATTTCGCGCTGGCCGACCAGATTCTCCGCGCAGGCAACCTGATCCGGAAAGACGGCTGTCAAGAGATCTTCGGCATCCATCCGTTGCAGTTGGGCCGGAATCTTCTTGCCGCCTCGTCTGCGCAGCACGGCCAGAGCGCGCGTCACATTCCAACGCCAGCGAATGTTCCACATTGGTGCATCAAGCAGAGCCTGGCATAGCAATTCTCGGACTGTTTTGGAGTTCAAGTAATGAAATGCGTCGTCAAGCGGGAAGCTGTGCGTGGGGCCAAGCGACAAAACAATCGCATCCTCGGTTGCTGCCGCCTGCAATTCGAAGTTGAACTTGCGGCAAAAGCGTTTGCGTAGCGCGAGACCCCAGGCGCGATTCAGCCGGCTGCCAAAGGGTGAATGCAGCACAAGCTGCATGCTGCCGCTGTCGTCAAAGAAGCGCTCGAGGACGAGATTCTGCTGCGAAGGCATTACACCGAGCACGGCCTTCGCGCCAGCTAGGTATTCGGCGATCTGTTCGGCAGCCGGGCGTGAGATACCGACTTCGTCAGTTAACCAGTCGACAGCGGAACCGAGATTGATTGTCGAACTTGGCTCGTTGCTTTCGCCGTCGTTAGATTCCGTGGGCGCTTGAAAGCGGCGACTAGTCGCCGCACTCCAAGTGCGGTCTCCATCGCGATTCCCGCCTTCGCCAAATGTGACTCTGTCTGTCACGCCCTCGCGCAAGCGCGAAACGGAAACCGACAGCTCTTGCGTGCGCGCGGGCGCTTCGCCCAGCCAAAAGGGAATCGAAGGTGGCTGGCCGTGAGCATCCTCAACTCGCACCTTTCCCTGCTCGACGCGCAAGACCCGCCAGGAGGTGTTGCCTAGCTGAAAGATGTCTCCCTGCAAACTTTCAATTGCGAAGTCTTCATTAACTGAACCAATCACCAGACCGCTTGGTTCTAACACAACGGCATAATCGGCTGTGTCCGGAATCGCTCCCCCGGAAGTAATCGCCGCCAGACGCGCACCGCGCCGGCCGCGCAGCCGATGATTGACAGCATCATGGTGTAAATATGCTGAGCGCCGGCCGCGCTTGGTCGAAAAGCCTTCGGCGAGCATCCGTATGACCGAATCGAATTTCTCTCGCTCTAGATTCCGATATGGATATGCCCGACGAACCATCGCGAACAGCGCGTCCTCAGTCCATTCCTCGGAAGCCACTGTGGCGACAATTTGCTGCGCAAGAATGTCCAGCGGTTGTTCCGGAATAGCAAGGCGGTCCAGCTCGCCACGGCGAACTGAATCGATCAGGGCAGCGCATTCAACCAGCTCGTCGCGGGAAAGCGGAAAGATTCTTCCTTTGGGGAAACCTGCAACTGTGTGATTCGATCTGCCCACACGTTGCAGGAAACTTGCAATCGACCGCGTCGATCCAATCTGGCAGACGAGATTCACATCGCCTATGTCTATGCCCAGCTCCAGTGATGCCGTCGCAACCAACGCACTCAGCTCGCCTGCTTTCAGTCTTTGCTCAGCCGCGAGCCTTTGTTCGCGTGCCAGGCTGCCGTGGTGTGCGGCAATATTCTCATCGCCGATGCGCTCCCCCAGGTGGCGCGCGACGCGCTCAGCCAACCTGCGGGTGTTTACGAATACAAGTGTGGTTCGGTGTTCTCTTATTAACTCTGCCAACCGATCATAGACTTCGTCCCAAACTTCGCCCGACATCACTGCTTGCAGCGGTGACTCAGGCACTTCAATCGCGAGATCGAGCTGGCGGCTATGACCGCTATCCACGACTGTGCAATCAGGTGTGCCGTCGCTCTTGATATTTGCCGTCCCTGCCAGAAAGCGTGCGACCTCTTCAATCGGACGCTGAGTTGCAGATAAACCGATGCGCACCAGCTTTTGTCCGACGAGTTCCTGCAACCGCTCGACAGAAAGAGCCAGATGCGAGCCACGTTTATCGCCTACGACGGCGTGAATCTCGTCAAGAATCAGTGTGCGCGTAGTTTGCAACATGCGCCGACCGCCTTCGCTTGTCAGAAGGATGTAAAGCGACTCGGGTGTGGTTACCACGATGTGCGGCGGCCTCTTGGTCATCGCAGCCCGCTCCGCCGCAGGTGTGTCACCAGTTCTGACGAGCGTGCGTATCTTAACCTCAGGCAAGTTCATCGCCTGAAGTTCCGCAACAATTCCTTCAAGCGGATTCTGCAGGTTGCGTTGAATGTCGTTGCTAAGTGCCTTTAAAGGCGAGACGTAAACGACATGAGTGGAATCGTCGAGCTGTTTCTCGAGACCAAGCTGGACGAGTTCATCGATTGCAGCGAGAAAAGCTGCCAGCGTCTTGCCTGAACCCGTCGGCGCGGCAATCAACGTATTCCGATTTTGCTTGATGGACGGCCACGCCAATTCCTGCGCCCGCGTGGGCGCGGGAAAAGTTTTCTCAAACCAGCACGCTACCGCTGGATGAAAGATTTCGCGATTCATGGGAACCGTCATTATACTATGTGCATTGTCGAATTGCATAGTTGCATCGCAAGCCCACGCGTGAAACAAGTAAGAGGGAACCATGCAAAGAGCCTGCAATAAAGCGTACTTCACTCCCGAGCTTTTCACCTTTCTTCGCCAACTGAAGCGGCACAACAACCGCGAATGGTTTCAAGCAAATAAGAACCGCTATGAGACCTCAGTTCGCGATCCGTTCTTAAAGTTTATCGAGGATTTTCGGCCACGGTTGCACAATATCAGTCCTCACTTCATTGCCGAGCCAAAAGCGTCTGGCGGTTCTCTTCTGCGCATCTACAAAGACTTGCGCTTTCGTCCCGATGCTCCGCCCTATCAAACGATGGCTGCCGCGCGCTTTCCTCATCAGGCCTGGAAGCAGGTGCACACGCCTGGTTTTTATCTGCATCTCGAACCGCACCGTTCGTTTCTTGGCAGCGGACTGTGGCATCCTGATCCGGAAACGAGAGCGAGAATCCGAGAAGCAATAATTGCGACTCCTTCGCGATGGATGAAAGTCACGAGCGGAAAACGATTCAAAGCGCTCTGCGAGCTGTCTGGCGACTCCATGAAGCGAATGCCGCCCGGGTGTGATATCAATCACCCTTTTGCAGACGATCTGAAACGGAAGGATTTCATCACGGTTACCAACTTTACCGAAAACCAGGTTGTCGCACCCGACTTTCTGAATGCAGCCACACGTGCCTGCCAGGCTACAGCTCCGTTTATGGAGTTTCTTACAAGAGCGCTCGCGTTGCCTTGGTCGAGTAATGACAAGTCAGTTTCTAGAGACTTAATCAGCGTTGACTCTTTTCAGCTGGGCTAACTAATCTATTCGAATTGTCTTTTGAACTCCTCAAACTGCTGTTGCAGCGTCTTTACTTCCGCCTTAATCTCCTCCACTTCCTGTTCCAGCTTCAGCACTCTTTCAGCTCCACTACGGTTAGTTCTGGCTCCCTGCGAGTGTTCCGTTTCAGCGAGAGATTCAATGCTTACTTCTCCGGAGAGAAGATGAGCGAAACGAGCTTCTTTCTGCCCGGGCTGGCGCGGCAACCTTATTACCAGGGCCTCCGGCTCCCGCGCTATCAACGAATTAAGCGTCGCCTCCACTTCTTCCAATCCTGAAAAGTCGCAAAAGCGAGCTGCCCGATCGCGCAGCTCACCAATCGTTTGACTTCCTCTGAGCAATAACACGCACATCAGCGCTAACTCTTGCTGACTAAGACGAAGCACTTCGGGCATCACGTGCTTGTATTTCGGCACCCGACTGGTGCTGCCGTAGAAGACGTAAACGAGGTTCTTCTCGCGCAAAGTTTCGAGAGCCTGCGCCACTGTCAGCTCGTCGAATGCAGTGATTGGATTGCGGTTGTTCTTTTGGTTACAGGCAAGCGTAAGAGAGTTTAAGGTCAACGGGTAATACTCGGGCGTGGTCACCTGTTTCTCAACCAAAGACCCGAGCACTCGCACCTCAACATCGTTCAATATTGTTGGCATAAGGGTTGTGTCCGACCTGGTTAGCAAACCTTAGTCTTAAAGGCTGTGCTTTTTAAATATTCCCGGGCGAAGAGATACTCAGACGAGTCCAATCTGTTCAATCAGCCTCATTAGTTTTTTCTTAGTCAGATGTCTCTCGTACAACGAAAACCGGAAACCATCCAACGTTCGTACGGGTGGAAAAAGTTTCGGTAGGTCGAGCGAATGTGAAGCTGAGGTGTGGCGAATGAGCCGCCGCGCAAGACCTTCTGGTTAACGAACCATTTGTCGTTGTACTCGTCAAAGTCCGATTTGAAACCCGGGTAAGGGCTGTAGTCTGAACTCGTCCACTCCCAGACGTCACCAATCATCTGGTGACAGCCGTATTCGCTCTGGCCGTCAGGAAAAGCACCGATTGGCGTCACGCTCCAGTGCCTGTTCTCAAAAAGATTTGCCTTCGACGCATCTACCGTAACATCGCCCCAGGGAGAAGTCTGAATCCCGTTTCTATCTGGGGCAGAGCAGGCAGCCTTCTCCCATTCGGCCTCAGTTGGCAAGCGCTTGCCAGCCCATTTTGCAAACGCCGACGCTTCGTAATAGCTCACATGCGAAAGCGGCTCGTTGGCTTTGCTCTCCGCTGAATGTAGGCCGGAGAAATCGCGAACCATCCACGCGCCGTCGTGCAGTTCCCAGTAAAGCGGTGCTTTCCATTGCTCTTTCGCGATCAACTCCCAGGCTTCGCTGAACCACCAACGGTGATCCTGATAACCGTCAGCAAAGATAAATTCAAGAAACTCGCCATTGCTGACGGGCGCACGGTCGATGGCAAAATCCTGCAAGAAAACCTGGTGAGCGGGCTTCTCATTATCAAACGCGAAATCGCTTCCGCTGTACCCGAGCCGAAACAAGCCGCCCTCAATCTCAACCATGCCTGCAACCTTCTCCGCTGGCGCGGGAGCGCTCCGGATTTCCCCAGCGTACTGATCGCAGAGTAGATGCTTGATGTCGTAAACCAGCAATTCCTGGTGCTGCATCTCGTGTTCGAGCCCCAATCTAATTAGGGAAAGAATGGAGTTAGACTGCGCGTGCACCGGAAGCTTCACCAGAAACTCGAGCATCAACTCGTCGATCCGACTGCGATACGAGAGTGTTTCTTTAACTGTCGGCCGTGATTTCGTGCCACGTTTAGCTCGCTCGATTCTGGGCCCAAAACCTTCGTAGTAGGAGTTGAAATAGAAGAGATAGTCTTCTGAGTACACCTTGTATCCGGACTTGTAACACTGCAGCACTGTCTCAAAAAACCAGGAGGTATGTCCTAGATGCCAGCGCGGCGGACTCATGAACTCGGCCGTCTGGACAACGTAATCCTCAATCTCCAGGGGCGCAAGAATTTGCATCGTTTGCGCGCGAACTTTCTTGTAAAGCTCAACTATTGCCGCGTTATCTTTCTCTGCTAACTGCTGAATTGTCGAAACCATAAACACTCCGCTCCTCTACTTGCAGCGCGTGCCTTTCCCAAGAACATTCAGAGGCTGACTGCCCCCCCCACAAGGGCAGCGCCCTCATCTAAGCTCAAACCAGAAACTACTTAACGACGATGGAATGCTGCTTACGCTCAATCACACTGCCGATAATCCGGGCTTTCGGATAGTTTTCCTGCAAACGTGCGAGCAGCGCCTTTGCCCGATTCGCGCCAATTGAAATCAACATACCACCCGCCGTCTGCGGATCGAAGAGGAGACTGCGCATTTCCTTTCCCACTGAATTGCTAATTTCCACGTCCTCGCCGACGTAATCGCGATTGGTCTTGTCGCCGCTGGTCAACATTCCGGCGGTAACGAGCTCAAGCGCGCCGGAGATAAGCGGTACAGCGTTAGAATCAATCTCGATTGTCACCCTGCTGGCCTTGGCCATCTCCCAGGCGTGGCCGAGCAAGGCAAAGCCGGTCACATCGGTCGCTCCCTTGACGTCAAACTCGCGCATTGCCTCAGCGGCGAACTTTCCGGGCGTCAGCATCGTTGCGACTGAGTTGGCGGTGACTGCTTCACTGGCCTTTTCGAATTTGATTCCGGTGGAGATTACGCCCGTGCCGATTGGTTTCGTCAGGATAATTACATCCCCCGGACGGGAGCCAGCGTTCGTCGCAATTTTACCCGGATCGATCACGCCCGTCACAGAGTAGCCAAACATGATCTGCTGGTTATCCACACTGTGACCACCAACTAACGTAACTCCGTACTTGTTTAACGTTTCAAGCCCGCCGCGCATTATCTCGCCGAGTATTGCCGGGTCGACGCCTATCTTTGGGAAACAGGTTATTGCCATCGCCGTGACCGGAGTGCCGGCCATCGCCCAAACGTCGTTAATGGAATTTAGTGCCGCGATGCGACCGTAGTCGTATGGGTCGTCGACTATTGGGGTAAAAAAGTCCAGCGTTTGAACGATTGCCAGGTCGTCACGAAGACGGTATACCCCCGCGTCGTCGGCTGTATCGAAACCGACAATCAGGTTTTCGTCAAAAGGCTGTTTTGGTAGCCCGCTCAAAACCTGAGCGAGTATGCTCGGAGAAAGCTTAGCCGCTCAACCAGAGCACGAAACCATCTCAGTTAAACGCATTGAGACACTCCTTTCGCTTGTTCGGGCGGAATGTTTATTTGCTTCCGCAGTTTTGGCGAATCCTTGCCCTCATCTTATCATTCGGGCTGGAATTACTGGGGTACACTGAGCCCAAAGATGACAAAAAAGATCCGCATCGGTCCTGCCGGCTGGTCATACCGCGACTGGAACGGAGTCGTCTATCCCCAAAGCCCTGGATCGAAATTTGATCCGCTCGCTTACCTCTCCAATTTCTTCGATACGATAGAAATTAACAGCAGCTTTTACCGGCCGCCGGCAGCTTCGACCGCAAAAGCCTGGGCAAAGCGGGTCATTCAAAATCCGGATTTTGTTTTTACAGCCAAGCTGCATCGAGTGTTTACGCATGAGCGAGGCAAAGCAACAGCGGAAGATGAAAAGCTGTTTCGTGCTGGGATTGACCCGCTTGCGGAGGCAGGCAAGCTAGGCGCTGTGCTAATTCAATTCCCCTGGTCTTTTAAGAATACCGATGAGGACAGAGCGTACCTGACGAAGCTACTCGATCGTTTCAAAGACTATCCGTTGGTGTTAGAAGTCCGGCATGCCTCATGGAACACGTCCCCTATACAGGAAGCGCTTGAAAAGAAGGGCGTTGGAATCTGCAACATCGACCAACCGCTTTTCTCGAAGTCAATCAGACCGTCTGCTTTGACTACATCTCAAGTCGGTTACATTAGGCTGCACGGTCGGAATTATCAGAACTGGTTCAGCGTAAGAGCGCCGCGAGACGAACGTTATAATTATCTGTATTCGTTGGATGAACTGGAGCCATGGATTGCGCGGATAAGAGAGGTCGCGGCGGAGACGAAAGAGACTTACGTAATCACGAACAACCACTTTCGCGGGAAAGCAGTTGTGAATGCCCTTGAGCTCAAGTCCACCTTGGAAGAGAAACCGGTACCCGCGCCCGCACCGCTGCTTGAAGTCTACCCAGAACTGGCTGATTCGGTCGCAGCGGAGCACCCACCACAGGAATCCAACGGGCCCAGGCTATTTTAGCCAGGGATCATGGTGAGCTCGGGCTTGACAATGTTAGGCGGCGTCGGATGTCGAAGCCGCTTGACCGACCATTTGCGCGAAGGAAATCGGCAGGCCGTCTGGATCTACACAGACTGCCAGCTTTATTCCTTCTCCTTCTCTTTGCGTCGGCGGCATGACAAAGTTAATCCCTTTAGCCTTCAGCTCTTCGTATGTTCTGTCCACGT
>JBGPNE010000064.1:0-9054 GCA_041487335.1 Pyrinomonadaceae bacterium | reverse complement strand
TCTTTCAATATCTGTGCGGGAGGACGCTCACCTAGTACAACATTTGCGGTATGCTTCACCAGCTTGGCATCAGCTTCGCGAAGGAAAGTCAAAGTAACGGCGTGTCCCACAGGGCTGCCGGCAACCCTCTGAATTAGATCCTGTGCGTTTGCCACCGACTGTCCATTGAATTCAGTGATGATGTCGTTTGATTGGATGCCCGCCTTGGCTGCCGGAGTTAATTGCCCGTCCTTTGTTTGTTGTACATCCATCACAATCGCGCCCTTGGCTTCGGCCAAACCATACACTCGGGCAAACTCTTCTTTGACAGAATCCAATGTGATCCCAAGATAACCTCTTCGCACCTTGCCCTGAGAAACAATTTGCCGGTAAACGAAATTTGCTTCTGTGGCGGGCAGTGCGAAACCGATGCCGTTATAGTCCCCGGTGGAAGTCGCGATCTGCGAGTTGATGCCGATCACTTCTCCACGCATATTGACTAGTGGCCCACCGCTATTGCCTCGGTTAATTGCCGCATCAGTTTGTAAGAATCGTTGGAAGCTTGTGAAATAGGGAGTTTCGCGTTCCTTCTTGGAGATGATTCCAGCCGTGACGGTCTGGTCCAATCCAAAAGGAGATCCCACTGCCAACACCCAGTCGCCGACTTGAGCGGCGTTTGAGTCGCCCAAAGTCACCGTCGGAAGATCCTGTGGAGCATCAATTTTGATGACCGCGACATCTGTCTCATCATCGATTCCAACCAACCTGCCCCGATACTTCTCACCAGACGGTAATCCGACGGTAATCCGTGTAGCGGCTTCGATGACATGTTCGTTGGTGAGAATGTAACCCTTCGGATCGACAATGAAACCGCTTCCCACGCCACGTGACGGGCGACGACTCTGCCGCCGAAACATGTCGAGCAGCGGATTATTCGCCGACTGGTCGTCTTTGTCGTCGTTATCCTTTTCCGCAACCTCCGGCGCAGCCGTCATGGTCTCGATGTTTACCACCGCAGGCTCAACACGCCGGGCAATCTCGGCGAACGAAGCTGATAACGCTTCAGGAGCACGCGCAATCTGGGCCTCGTTTTGTGCAACGGTCGGCCTCCCGGAAAGCATTGCGCCTAATCCAATCCCGGCCAAAAGACACGCTGCCGCCAGCGCGACGATCCACACACGGAGCTTGCGCAGAATTGCTCGGTCGTCGACTGTTGTTTGGTCATTGGGAAGCTCAAACATAACCCACCACCTTTGAGAAAAACCGCCAACTGCGCGCTCTCGAAAAATGCCACCAATACGACTAGGTGAGTTCGGAGCACAAATGAAAAGATCTAAAGTATAGCTAAAGGTTGCGCCAGGGGCAAAAGAAACAGGAGGCAGGAGGCGGACGGCAAGGCGCAGAAGGCAGGTGGCAGGAGGCGGACGGCAGGGCGCAGAAGGCAGGCGGCAGGAAGCAGAACCAATAAGACGCATCCCGCTCCTGCCGTCTGCCTCCTGCTTCCTGCTTTTCAAGGTCTTAAAAGTACCTTCAAGATTCCCGGCTTGCTGGCACGCTCCAGGGCGAGCACGCTACTGCCGAGCGGATATTCTTCGCTAATCAAGCTGTCCACATCGACGGCGCCCCTCTTAAGCAGATCGAGCGCGGGCGCGAAACGCCCGCAACGCGAACCGACAACGCTGATCTCGTTGACGACAACGCGAGCTGTATCTATCTCGGTTGTGCCGTGAAATGTCGATTTCAAGACAAGTGTGCCCCGAGGACGGAGCAGATTGAGGCTCATCGCAAAGCCGGAGGCTGAGCCGGACGCTTCAACTACAATATCAAATTCTCTCTTCCTCTTGGCACACTTTTTTACCGTTACAGCTTCAATTCCGCGCCGCTCGGCAATTCGCAATTTTTCCGGATGCTTGCCGATCAGCAAGACTGATGCCCCAGTGAGAGCTAGAGATTGCGCACAAAGTAGACCGAGCTTGCCATCACCTATGACCGCCACACGGGTCGAATTACTCACTGAGACGCGTTCCATGATTCCGTAGGCGGCGGCAAGAGGTTCGGTAAAGACTGCATGTTCGTCCGCGATTTTATCGGGGACCGGCAGAAGGTTTGCGAGCGGCAGTCGTAAGAACTCAGCATGTGCTCCATCGCGTCCCACGATCCCAAGCACCGTACGCTCGGGGCAGTGACGCTGATCGCCCGCGCGACAGAGTTCACATTTTCCGCAGCCGGCATTGATTTCGCCAACGACGCGCTGACCTACACGCATTTCATCAGGCGATTCTTCGATGAGTCCAACAAACTCGTGGCCAATGGTTCCCTTGAATCCAGCATAGCCGCCTGCGATTTCGAGATCCGTCTTGCATATTCCCGACAGCAGTACCCGCACCAGCGCCTCTGGTCCGCACTCTGGCTTTTCAATCTCCCTGAGGTTAACGCCGCGCTTTTCAACTCTCAATGCTTTCATAAATCGGTTTTCGGGCGCCGGGTGTCAACCGGGGCCCCAGCGGGGCAGAGCGGGGTCCCCGGCCGAGCACCTCGGCTGGGGCGCCATACCCGCTGGGGTGGAAGAGGTCTCGGCTAAGGACAATAAGACAAATAGTTAAACGCCCGCACCTTACGCAAACGATACAATGACGCAGGGTTCAGGCAGCGATCACCCGGTACCCGGCACCTTTCTCAGAAACTCCTTGTGCGCGTGTAGGCGTTCTGCGGTGTTAACTCGACTGTCTGTTTTTGTCCGCCTACATTTACCGGCAGACGCCACTCCAGATCTTCTTCGCCAGAAAGCACAGCATGGACCCACCAGTTGCCGTGACTAACAACCAATGAAGTTTGTCCCAGCTTATCGAGCCTGGCGGAGACTGGAGTGCGGCCGTTCATGCGCTCATTTAAGAAGTCGTCGAAGCGCTTGCCCGCTCGTCGTTCGGTGAAGTATTCGTGGCGCACAGCAACAATATCGACAGGATAGAGCTCGATGGGAATGTCCAGCGAAAGCCCATTCATCTCGGGAGACTGCCGCAAGATAATTTGCACTGTGGTTTTGCTGCTGGCGCTTTCGGCGCTGTCGGCTACATGGTGAGGCAACCTTGTGTAGACGAGCCAGCCAGCCGAGAAGAGCGCGAGTATTAGTCCCACGCGCATGACGTGTGTAACGAGTTTGTAAGAGATGCTTTCAGTTTTCACTGCTCGAACAGTTAGGATTTAGATCATTTGCTTCGCTAGAACCCGATCTAATCATACCCAAGCCAGGCTGTTTTGTGTACTGTAAGATAACCCCCAAACAGGTTGAAACCTTTCGGAATGAGAAGTAATCTCAAAACGTAATCGGTAAGGTTGAAGGACAGGAGCGAAAGAGCGTTGGGCGAAATACATTCAGACAAGTTTCGCGACGAGTGCGGCGTCTTTGGGATCTACGGCCATCCAGAAGCCGCACGGCTGGCATATCTGGGTCTGTATGCTCTGCAACATCGTGGCCAGGAGTCGTGTGGCATTGTTTCCTCGGATGGATCAGAGCTGCGTTTGGAACGGGCGATGGGTCACGTTGCAGAAGCGTTCGATCAATCGAGACTCGATCGCTTGCCCGGCGCCAGCGCAATCGGACATGTTCGCTATTCCACTGCGGGAGAGGTTTCTATTCGCGAAGCTCAACCGTTTCTGGTCACCTGCCAACATGGCCAGATTGCCGTATGCCATAACGGCAATCTTCCTTTTGCACGCGAAGAACGGCGCAAACTGGAGCGCGAGGGCGCGATCTTCTCCGCCACTTCGGACACCGAAGTTATCCTGCACGGCGTTGCACGGTCGCACGCTGCTTCAGTTCGTGAGGCAATTCCGGAAGTGCTGCGCGAAACGGAAGGGGCATTTTCGATGCTGTTTCTCACGCCCTCGGAACTGATCGCGATTCGCGATCCGCGCGGTTTCCGTCCCCTGGCGCTGGGACGCTTGGGCGATGCCTGGGTACTCGCATCCGAAACCTGTGCATTCGACCTGATTGACGCACAGTATGTTAGAGACGTTGAGCCGGGGGAGATGATCCTGATCAATGAAACGGGCCTGCATTCGTCGCACCCGCTTCCCGAGCGGCCGCATTCGATGTGCATCTTCGAGCACGTCTATTTTGCTCGGCCTGATTCTCTGATCTTTGGCCATTCGGTGAACGAGTCCCGCCACAAGATGGGCAAGCGGTTGGCAATCGAGCATCCGGCCGATGCAGACCTGGTGGTGCCGGTGCCAGATTCCGGTGTTGCGGCGGCGATCGGGTATTCGGCGCAGAGCCGCATCAGCTATCGCCAGGGTCTCGTGCGCAACCACTACGTGGGTCGCACGTTCATCGAGCCCAAACAGTCGATCCGCTCGTTCGGCGTGCGCATCAAACTGAATCCGGTGCGCCATCTAATCGACGGCCGCCGCGTCGTGTTGATTGACGATTCCATAGTGCGCGGCACGACTTCCAAGAAGATCGTCCAGATGGTACGCGAAGCGGGAGCGAAAGAGATCCACGTGCGTATCAGTTGTCCGCCGACGATTAGCCCCTGCTACTACGGAGTGGATACGCCGAACAAGGCCGATTTGATTGCGGCGCAGATGTCGGTCGAAGAGATCAGAAAATTCATCGGCGCTGACTCGCTCGGCTATCTGTCGCTCGAGGGGATGATGGAAGCGACCGACATCAATCCTAAGTCGGCTTGCGTCGCCTGCTGGAATGAAAAGTATCCAACACGTATTACCCGGGAAGCAGAAACAATGTGGGAGCGCGAGCATGAGCCGGTGACGTTTGCTGAAAGTAGCCGCGGGGAATGAGCCACAAATTCCCACCTGAAACCTTTCCTCGCAGCAGGATTGCGGCCGTCCTAAATCCGCCAGCATTAAATAACTCTAGCAGAGTGGCCACCCTGGAGATGAATTAATGGGTCGGGCGACACGAGGCTGCGGCTGCGCCGTTGCCGTACTGGCGGTCGTCATCGGCGCGGCAGCTATTGCCTGGTTGAAGTTTGGGCTGCCTTGGTGGCGAATGAAGCCGCCGCCGCCATCGGGTGGGGAACTCCAGATTCACGTTCTTGACGTTGGTCCTATCGAAGGCGATGCCATTTTGATTATCTCGCCTGCGGGAAAAGCCGTTCTCATCGACGCCGGAGATACAGGCAAAGGCAAAGTTGTGCTCGATGCCCTCAGGCGCTACAGCGTTAAGCAGATCGATTATTTCATTGCAACGCATCCACATCCCGATCACCTCGGTGGCGCGGCCGAGGTTATCAAAGCCATCAAGGTCTTAGCTGTAATCGATAATGGTCTGGGACCGGCAGTGCCGCCGGATCTCGTTCCCCAGACTAAATCACCAGACGGTTCTTCAAGTCTCAAGAAACCGGCGAGCAAGAAGCCCGGACTTTCCGCTTCGATTACAAAGTTCTATGACGAATACAAAGCGGCCGTTAATCAGAGTGGCGCGCATTACGAAAAGGCGGAAGCGGGACAGAAATACGACATCGGTGCTGGCGCCCGACTAACAATACTGGGTCCCAGCCAGCCTTTCTTTACAAAAGAACAGATGAAGAGTGGCGGCAATGAACCGAACGCGAATTCAGTTGTCGTGCGCCTGGACTACGGTGATTTCTCAATGCTGCTCCCGGGCGATGCTGAAGAGCAGACTGAGCACCGCATGCTGACGAAGGACCTGAATCTCGCGGCAAGGATTCTGAAAGTTGCTCATCACGGTTCGAAATATACAACGTCGGAAGATTTCATCAAGCGTGTAAAGCCTGAGGTAGCGATCATCTCTTGTGGTGATTGGAATCACTATGGGCATCCCTCTCAGGTTGTCCTGGATCGATTGCGGGCCGTCAGTGCGAAGGTTTACCGTACGGACTTGCAAGGCGAGATCTCTGTAACGACGACAGGAAAGCTTAAAGGCGATAAGCTTTACGACATCAAGACGGCGCGGGAAGCAAAGACCGACATCTGGACGGGACGGATTGCGCAAAAGGACGATTCGACGCGAGCGGGTTTCATTGCCTATGGCGATTTTGGGCCGCCGCCTAAAGCAAAGAGGTAAATAGTAAATCACCAGAGAATGACTCAACCCACAACTTACAGCGACGCCGGTGTTGATATTGATGCTGCCAACCGCGCGACCGCAAAGATTAAAGAACTCGCGAGAAAGACTTTCAACGAACGAACGCTATCGGAGATCGGAAGCTTTGGTGGCATGTTTGACGGTGCCTTTCCAGAGATGCGCCAGCCCGTGCTCGTTGCCTCCGCGGATGGCGTGGGCACAAAACTGAAGCTTGCTTTTTTAACTGGGGTGCACCACACAATTGGTCGCGATCTGGTTAATCATTGCGTCAACGATATCCTTGTTCAGGGCGCGCGGCCGCTCTTTTTTCTGGATTATATTGCCACCGGTAAACTCTCGCCCGAGACCGTGGCCAGTATTGTCGCAGGCATTGCGAATGGTTGTCGGGAGAGTGGCTGCGTCTTGCTTGGTGGCGAGACAGCGGAGATGCCCGGATTCTACGCCGACGGTGAATATGACGTAGCGGGTTTTATTGTTGGTGTTGTCGATCGCGAGAAGGTAATTGATGGCAAGCGAATCACGGCGGGTGATGCCGTGCTGGCGCTGCCATCGGTCGGCCTGCACACGAATGGTTACTCGCTTGCGCGCAAACTTTTTCTCGATGTCGCCGGTTATAGTGTCGCTACCAGGCTTGAGGCGATCGGCTCAACAGTGGGTGAAGCGCTACTCGAGCCGCACCTAAGTTATCTTCGCGCATTAGACGGCTTGCTCGATTCAGGACAAATCAAAGGTCTCGCGCACATCACCGGTGGGGGGTTGACCGAGAACATCCCGCGCATCTTGCCTGATGATACCGCTGTAAAAATCGAGAAGGGTAGTTGGCCAGTGCTGCCTGTCTTTGACCTGATGCAGGAACTCGGAAACGTGGCAGAAGCCGAGATGTATCGCACTTTCAACATGGGAGTCGGAATGGTCATCGTTTGCTCTCGGGCGGACGTGGATGCGATCAAGGCGCATATGCAACAGCGCGGCGAGCAATGCTATGAGATCGGGCAAGTGGTGCGGGGCCATCACGAAGTAGCCATCGGTTAGAAGTTCGCGCAAGGACGCCAAGGCGCAAAGCGTCTAGCAGGTTGCTGAAAAAGTGGTGAGCATCAAGTAGGAGCAGCAAAGCGATCCACGCGCATCACACGAAATGACTCGAATTAAGGCGTCCATTTCGTGCTGCTTCGTGTGGTTTCGTGGATCGTGTTTGTTTTTCCGCTACCTGCTAGAAAGGCCCAATCCGATCCGGTTTCAACTGGAGAATCCTGGTTTACCGAAGTTCTTATCTGCTTCAATTGATCTTTGCGCCTTTGCGGGAAACTGCTGTGTCACCTCAAAGAAAAAGCAACATAGGAATCTTGATCTCGGGCCGAGGCTCAAACATGCTTGCGCTCCACCAGGCCATTAGCGAAGGCAGCATTCCCGATGCGAAGATTGCGGCTGTAATCAGTGATCAGCCAAATGCCGCAGGGCTCGCACTCGCCGCGGAGAGCGGCTTGAAGACGCTGGTGATCGGACGCCGTGGCCGCCTTCGAGAGGAGCATGATCGTGAGATAGTTGCCGCGCTCGGAGCAGCCGAAGTCGACCTTGTCTGTCTTGCCGGCTACATGCGTTTGCTCTCGCTTTACTTCATCGAAGCTCATCGCGGCCGCATTCTTAATATTCATCCGAGTCTGCTCCCCGCATTTCCTGGCCTCGACGCGCAAAGGCAGGCCCTTGAGCATGGCGTCAAATGGAGCGGCTGCACCGTGCACTTCGTCGACGAGTCACTCGACGGTGGGCCAATCGTGGGCCAGCGGATCGTACCGGTTTTAGACCACGACACGGAACAGACCCTTTCGGCGCGCATACTAGAGCACGAGCACCAGCTTTACCGAGAGGCAGTGTCGCTGGTCTTGAGTGGAGACTATGAGATTGTAGGACGGCGCGTTTTACGCAAGAATTGAATCATGACCATTGACGAACAACTCGCATATTTGCGCAAAGGGACCAGCGAGATAATTCGCGACGAGGAACTGCGCCTAAAGCTCGAAAAGTCGGCCCAGACAGGTAAGCCCTTGCGAGTCAAACTGGGAGCGGATCCAACTGCCCCTGACATTCACCTGGGCCACACTGTAGTCATCCGCAAGTTGCGAGCGTTTCAGGAACTGGGCCACACGGCGATCTTTTTGATCGGCGACTTCACCGGAATGATTGGTGATCCATCAGGCAAGAGCGCCACGCGGCCGCAGCTCTCGCGTGAAGAGATCAACGCCAACGCCGAAACCTACAAGCAGCAGATCTTCAAACTATTGGACCCCGAAAAGACCGTTATAGACTTTAACTCGCGCTGGATGGACGGACTCGGCTCCGCCGGTTTCCTGCGGCTCGCCTCCCACGTGACGGTGCGCCAGATCCTTGAGCGCGACGATTTCAAGAAGCGGCTGGACGAGAGTCGCCCACTCGCTTTGCATGAAGTGCTCTACCCGCTGGTGATGGCTTACGACTCTGTTGCGCTCGCAGCAGATGTGGAACTTGGCGGCACAGATCAGAAATTCAATTTACTAATGGGCCGAAACCTGCAGCGTGAGTATGGACAGGAATCGCAGGTTGTTTTAATCACGCCGCTACTGGAAGGAACCGACGGCGTGCAGAAGATGTCAAAGAGTCTCGGCAATTACATCGGCATCAGCGAGCCGCCCTCAGAAATTTTTGGAAAGGTGATGTCGATCTCAGACGACTTGATGTGGCGCTACTACGAATTGGTCACAGACCTGACACTTCAAGAGATTGCCTCGCTTCGCAGGGCCGCGGAGAGTGGTGATCGCAACCCGCGCGATATTAAGGTAGGGCTGGCGAAGATGATCGTCGCCGATTTTCATTCTGCGGAAGATGCGAAGCGAGCTGAAGAAGAGTTCAACCGCATCTTTCGCAGCAAGCAGACGCCCGACGAGATTGAAGAGCGGACCGTTCCGGCTGGTAAGCGAACATTGCCGCACTTGCTGGTTGAGGTAGGGCTTGCACCTTCAAACTCTGAAGCT
>JBGPNE010000063.1:0-9072 GCA_041487335.1 Pyrinomonadaceae bacterium | reverse complement strand
GTATAGAATTGCTCGATTTCTTCGTTTTTCCGACAGACTCCTAGGTTGCCACTATTGGAACGAAAAGGGCGGGCCAAGCTTAGAAGAGGCACGTTTTCTGGTGAGAAAAATGACGCCAGATGACGCCAGGTGACGGCAGATGAAAGCTAATACGAGGGCCGCCTTGCTAACTTTCGGAACCTTTGCAGACTCTCCATTCTGGATCTTACCTTTTGAATCTGTGCCGCGTGGGAGAGCAGATTTTTTCTCTTCGCCTTTGACAAATTGCCTGAGCCCCGGCCTGCAGTATTCAAGGCTTGACCAGGTTGATGCAGGTAATGAGCGCTGATCTCACACGCGACGCATGCTCGGAATGCTTCTCAAACCCCATTCCCTACTGGGGGAATTGCAAGTAGAATTCTCCGGTCCGACTTTGATCAGCGTAATCAGGCGGTGTGATCAGGCAAGGAAGTGAGCTATCAAAGGTCCCTTGATGGAAAAACGAATCACCAGCAGCCCTCAGGTCAATCAAGACTTACCCACTTGGCGCGCGCGCCACAACTTTCTTAGAAACGAGAATACACTGTGAAGACTACTCCCGCCCCTGCTGAGTTTCACGATCACGCGAGCGTCTCTAAATTCAGAGATGGTTTCGAGTTGTTCTTGATCAGCCTGATAATTCTTTTTCTCGAGCTGGCTGGTATTCGCTGGTTTCCCGCTCATGTGCTTTACCTGACTTTCTTCACGAATGTGGTGTTGCTGGCCTGCTTCCTGGGAATGTCTGTGGGCTGCCTGGCTGCGAATCAGCGACGAAATTATCTGACGTGGACGCCGCTCTTGCTGGCGGTCGCGTTAGCCGCCGCTCACGCGGTAGAGATTACCAGTGGATCATTTGTGAAGTGGGATGTTCCTCAGGTGTCGCCGCAACTCGTCTTCTTCGGCACCCAGTATCACGCGCAAGACCTATCTCGCTATGCTGTGCCCGTCGAAGTGCTTTGCGGTTTCTTCTTCCTGGTCATCGCCCTGGCGCTTATTGGTCCCGGGCAGGAGCTGGGACGCGCGCTGAACCGGTGGCCCAACCGCGTGCAGGCTTACACTTTGAACATCATCGGCAGCATCGTGGGCATTTTGCTGTTTGCCGCGGCTTCGTGGTTGCAGTTATCACCGCTCTGGTGGTTCCTGGCTGTCGCTCTCGGACTGAGCTACTTCTATTTTCTTTCACCGCGTCGTCGTTTCCGTAGAAACCTCCTCTTCATGGTTCCCTTAACCGCCTTGTTGTTGCTGGTCGTCGTCTGGTTAGCCGCTTACACGCTGATCCATGATGACTATCAAGGCCAGCGCGAGGCACAGCAATTGTGGTCGCCTTATTACCGCATCGATTTCACACCGCGCGACCTGTCTCTTTCCGTGAATCTGATCTACCACCAGTCGATGGTTTCGCGAGACGCGGACTATCCGGCCTATGCTCTGCCGCACCTGCTGAACCGCGACGCCGGTAGACCACCGTTCGCGGATGTGATGATTATCGGCGCCGGTTCAGGGAATGATGTCAGCCGCGCCTTGCAGTGGGGCGCCAAACATGTTGATGCGGTCGAGATCGATCCAGCCATTTATCGCCTGGGCCGACAGTTTCATCCCGATCATCCCTATCAAGACCCGCGTGTCGAAATTCATCTCGACGATGGCCGCAACTTTCTGCGATCCGCCAACCGCAAATACGATCTAATCGTTTACGCTCTCGTCGATTCGCTGGTGCTGCAGAGCGGCTACAGCAACATTCGCCTGGAGAGTTACTTGTTCACGCGCCAGACGTTTGCAGACGTAAGACGTCATCTCAAGCCGGACGGCACCTTTGTGATCTACAACTATTTTCGCCAGGGATGGATCATCACCCGCTTGCAGAAAGGCCTGGAGGAGGTTTTCGGGGCCGGCAATCCGCTCGCACTGACTTTGCCTTACCATAAGGTTATCGAGCCCGAGCGACTGACGGCCGGCGACTTCACAGTCTTCTTCGCCGGCAGCACCAGTGCCTTGCGTGACGCTTTTAAGCAGCAGCCCGAATACTGGTTGCGTACCGATCAACCACCGGGCCCAACTTCGGCAAACGGCTTTCGGGAACCTGGACCAGAAGAGCAAGTCCGCTGGCAAAAGGTCTCTGAGAAGGACCAGCCAGAGAGCTCTAACAGGCAGAAGTTTGGCTTAGCGACTGTGCTGCCGGTTGCAGGCGGGCAACGCGTTGCTACTGACGACTGGCCCTTCCTCTACCTGCAAAGGCCGATGATTCCGACACTGAGCCGGCGCGGCATGGCCATCATGGCCGGGCTGGCGCTGTTGCTCATTTTCTTGTTTTCGCCGCGGCGCAAGGGGAATATGAGTGTCGGGGCAGACCTCGGCAGCGAGCGTCGCTCGCTAAACGTTCAGCTCTTCTTTCTCGGCGCCGGGTTTATGCTCATCGAAACCAAAGCAGTCGTCACTATGGCCTTGCTTTTTGGCAGCACGTGGGTAGTCAACTCGGTGGTGTTCTTCGCCGTGCTGGTGATGATCCTGATCGCGAATCGCGTGACCCTCAAGTTTTCTCCCGCACGCTTGTGGCCTTACTACGCCGGATTGTTGGCCACGCTGGCGCTGAACACTCTCGTTCCACTCGATTTCTTTCTGGGAATGAATCGCAGCTTGCAAGTGGTCGGCTCATGCCTGCTGGTGTTTGCGCCGGTTCTGTTTGCCGGAGTCATCTTTGCCGCGTCATTCAAGCGCACTGCCGAGCCCGACCGCGCCTTCGGCTTCAACATCGCCGGCGCGATGGTGGGGGGGCTGGCCGAGAATAGCTCAATGCTGTTGGGCTTTCAGTACGTCGTGCTCGTTGCGATTCTGTTCTACGCGCTATCCGCGCTCGGCTTGAGGCGATCACGCAGCGCCACTCGGGACAGCCGCTTGTCTGAAGCCGCGCTAGCCGGCCCCGAGAAGCTTTTGGAGGAGCCGCAGTAGCAAAGATGCGCTCGGATAGCGGTAACGTCCGAGGTGCCTCACAATCCGTGGTGCCAAAGACTGGGTAAGAATCAAATAGAATCGTATTGTATTGAATCACAGAAGCATGTATATTCTTTCTGACTAGTCCAGCCACTCCCGGCTCAATTCGTCAAAATCCGCGTAAATCTTACTCTCAAACGGGTTTCCCGGAACAATCCATCTTTCCTGAAATTGGAGACCGAGTCCTTTAACGCAAGACTAAGGCGGCTCGCTGTCTCAGCCAATTAGAATCGGAGGTTTACAGCCAAGATGTTTCCCAGGTCATCTTATGCTACCGCCCCGCCTGTCATGGCGCCTTGGGCAGTACCTTTACTGCTCGCCACGGTTTACCTTTTGGCGTACCTGAGCTGGGCCTTCCTGCACTGGGGTGGCGAAGCGGGCCGCCTCCTATTGAATAATTTCACGCTGCTTCCAGTCCGCGCCGTGACCGTTTTCCTGGCGTGGCAAATCTCAAGCCACCCCACCTATGACAAGAAATCTCGCCAGGCCTGGAAACTACTGTCTCTCGCATTCCTGGCACTGCTGCTGGGCGATTCCTTGCGGCTTTTTTCCGCAACCGCGTTTGAGGCATCCCTGCCTACGCTGTTGTCAAGTGTCCTATCAGTTGCCTTCTATCTGTCGTTACTTTGCGGGTTGCTAACCTTCCCGACACTGCTCGGTGCAAAAGATGAGCGTGAGAGGTTCTGGCTGGACCTCGGCATAGTTATGATTAGCGGCGGCATCGCCATCTGGTATTTTGTGGTCCGTCCCGCGCCAATCGAACTGACTAACGGGCTGCTAGCTACAACGGCGTCTTTAATCAAACCTACCGGGGACCTGGCGATACTATTCGGCACTGCCACAGTCCTTTTGACCACTCCTGAAGAAAGAAATCGCCGGCCGTTTGGCCTGCTTATCCTGGGCCTGCTTGTCTTGTTCGCCGCGGACTTAATTTACGGACACGTGAGCCTCTATGACAAGCAAAGGGCCAGTCTCTGGGTTGATGGATTATGGACGATATCCACTTTTCTGCTCTTTGTTAGCTGTCAACAGACGCGCTGGACTCTGTCGCATCGTCCCCATCAGACTTCACAAACAGCAACCACGGTCAGAGGTTTTCGACTATTGCCTTATTTCTCGGTAGCCTTTGTTTACGGGTTGTTGGTTTTCTCGGCGTATAAGGACTGGATCGACCCCCTGGGAGGGTTGATTGTCGGCGCCGTAGCCTTAACCGGCATGGTCGTCGCACGCCAGATTAGCGCCACCAGGGCCAGCGAACGAACGCAGCAGGCCATTGAGCATAAAGAAACGCGGTTCCAGACTCTGGTGCAACGGTCGTCGGATGTGATCACGATTCTCAACCGCGATCTGTTAATCCAGTTTAGCAGTCCGTCAGTCGGCCATGTTTTTGGTTATGCCCCTGATCAGCTTGCCGGTGTAAAACTAACGGATTTGATTCATCCTGAGGACCAGACAAGGGCGATCGCCTTCTTTACCGATCTGTTCAAACAGCCAAACTCAGCAGTAAAGATCGAATGGCGTCTGCTACACGCGGATAATTCCTGGCGCAACGTTGAGAACATCTGCACCAACCTGATGGCTGAACCAACCGTCGAAGGCATTGTGCTCAACTCCCTGGACACCACCATGCGTAAAGAGGCCGAAGACAAACTCCAACATGATGCCTTGCACGATTCGCTCACCGGTCTCCCCAATCGTTCCTTATTTAAGGAATATCTGAAAACGGCCATCGGACGAGCGAAACGTTCGAAGGGACACCTCTACGCGGTGCTCTTCTGTGACCTAGACCGGTTCAAGAACATAAATGATAGCCTGGGGCATACCGTGGGCGATGAACTACTGGTGAGTATCGCGCGGCGGCTGGAGCTGTCAATCAGGCAGAACATCGACATGGTAGCGCGGCTTGGAGGCGATGAGTTTGCAGTTCTGCTCGATGGTATGGCAGACGCCAACTTAGCCATACATATTGCTCAACGTATCCAGGAAGGGCTTAGAACGGCGGTAGATGTGACCGGGCATGAGATTTTCTCGACTACCAGCATCGGCATTGCGCTGTCTACCACCGGCTACAACAACCCTGAAGATATTCTGCGGGATGCTGACACGGCCATGTACCGCGCCAAAGCGCGTGGTCGGGCCTGCTATGAAGTATTTGACAAGTTCATGCACGCGCGGGCGGTGGCGCTCTTGCAGTTGGAGAATGACCTGCGCCGGGCCGTCGAACGGAAGGAGTTCGAAGTCTACTATCAACCGATTGTCTCCATCAAAGATGATAGCAGAATCAGCGGGTTCGAGGCCCTGGTCCGCTGGCATCACCCTGACCGTGGGCTGATCTCACCTCAGGATTTCATTTCTGTCGCGGAGGACACGGGCCAAATCATTCATCTGGGTAAGTGGGTCTTGCGGGAAGCGTGCCGGCAAATGAAGCAATGGCAGGATCAGTATCCCATTTATCGGAACCTTTCACTCAGTGTAAATCTCTCAGGCAAGCAGTTTCTGCAGCCGGATCTCGTCGAACAGATCAAGGAGGTCCTGGAAGAAACCGGCCTCAATCCGCGCAGCTTGCAACTGGAGATCACAGAAAGCGTGGTAATCGAAAATACCGAGATCGTCACCGGAATGCTCATGCGCCTCCATGAACTGGGCATCCAGTTGAGTATGGATGATTTCGGTACTGGTTACTCTTCGCTTTCCTACCTGCATAATTTCCCCATTGATGTCTTGAAGATTGATCGCTCTTTTATCTCCTGCAAGCTGGGAACCGCCAAGAACCAGATAGTGAGCACGATAATTACCCTCGCACGGAATATGGGCTTGAATGTGGTCGCCGAAGGGGTTGAAACTCAGGAGCAGTTGGAACACCTTAGGCACCTTGATTGTGGTTACGGCCAGGGTTTCCTCTTCTCACATCCAATGACTGCCAAAGAAACTGAGGAACTGATCGGGCAAGTAGCAACCACGCCGGTGCGCTATCGATCCGAGGATGCAGCGTAAGGCTGGTCACCCTCTTGACTTTCCTGTGGTCTGTAATAAAGTCGCTTCACACTTTCAATCGAAGTTTTTGTGGGGGCTTTTATGAAAACCTCTCTGTCCGCCGATTCCATGCGGGATCTGATTTCACGCCTACAGCAAGCCAACAAACGCTTTGCTGCAAAGTACGGGGGCGAAACCGGTCGCCGTCAGCCAGTGCACACGGTTTATGGAGGCGCACATCTGTTCAAGTCGGATTCTACAGAGCGTCTGGGTGCGCTCGCGCGTCGTTCGCTGGATCAATTCGCGCCGGATTTTCTGGTCTTTGCTAAAGCTCTCGACTTGCCAGGGGCGAATCAATTGCCTGACTCGCCTGAAGAGGCAGACGAGTTAGCTTCCCGACTGGGAACCAACCCCGATGCGGTGCGCCGGAAGAATAGAGCGGCGTGGCTGGCCCATACGATCTACAAACGCGTAAATGAGAACGTGCGCCGTGAGCCGGTGGAGGATTTCCGGATCGATTTTGAAGACGGTTATGGCAATCGTCCTGATGAAGAGGAAGATGGCGACGCTGCATCGGCCGCCGCCGAAGTAGCGGAAGGAATGAATATCGGGGCACTGCCGCCGTTCATTGGGATTCGCATCAAGCCATTCAATGAGGAACTGCGAGAGCGCAGCGCTCGTACTCTGGATATTTTTATTTCCACCTTATTGGATCAAACCGGCGGCGCATTGCCGGACAACTTTGTCGTTACGCTGCCAAAAATTACGGTTCCGGAACAGGTTGCCGCGCTGGCAGATCTATTTGAGTTGCTTGAAGAGAAAATTGGCCTGGTTGCTGGTTCACTAAAATTGGAAATGATGATCGAAACCACACAGTCTGTAATCAATGAGCGCGGTGAGATCAATCTTCCGCTCTTGCTTGCCGCGGCTCGCGGTCGTTGCATTGCAGCACATTTCGGGACCTACGATTATACGGCGAGTTGCAGCATCACGGCAGCGCATCAACATATGATGCACCCGGCTTGTGACTTTGCTAAACACCTGATGCAGGTCTCTTTTGCGGGAACGGGTGTCTGGCTTTCGGATGGCGCGACTAACATTATGCCCGTCGCGCCACATCGGTTCGTCGAAGGTGGTACACCACTTACTCCCGAGCAGATCGAAGAGAATCGCACCGTAGTGCATCGGGCCTGGAAACTTCACTACGATCACATCCAGCATTCGCTGGAAAACGCATACTATCAAGGCTGGGATCTGCATCCGGCACAACTGCCAACCCGTTATGCGGCGATCTATGCTTTCTTCCTGGAGAGTTTGGATGCGGCGTCCGAGCGTTTGCGAAATTTCGTGGACAAAGCGGCCAAGGCGACACTCATGGGAGATGTTTTTGATGACGCTGCGACCGGACAGGGTCTGCTCAATTATTTCCTGCGCGCTATCAACTGCGGCGCCCTAACCGAGGAAGAAGCTGTTGAATTGTCTGGGCTGACAGTGGCGGAGTTGCGTTCTGGCTCATTCGTAAAGATCTTGACGAACCGACAGAGTCTTTAGAGTTTGATACAGTCAGACCGCAATTGCGTAGCTGGAATGAGCCCGGAATGCCCCCGGAAATGAGTCCCCAGGCGAGTCGCCCTTCTCGGTCGCGTGTGATAGCATTGCGGCAATCAGTCGCATCACCACCGGAGCTTCTCATGGCAACAAAGATCGAACCTCTCATGACTGTCATTGATCTCGAAGCAATGCCCGAAGACGGCAATCGCTACGAGGTAATCGAAGGAGAACTTTTTGTGTCTTGCGCACCTGGCCTCACCCATCAGCAGGTATCTACAAACATCGTCGTCTATATTCGAAACTTCGTCGACAAGAACCCAATCGGGAGAGTCTTCCCCACCCCGGGTCTTATTCTGAGCGAGTTCAGCGGTGTCATTCCTGACATCGTTTTCTTTCGGCATGAACGAACCGAGGAGATCGTCTCCGGCGAACGGCTGACCGGCCCGCCTGATCTGGTGATTGAGATCCTCTCTCCCGGGACAGAGAATATGAAGCGCGACCGCGTGGCCAAGCGCCAACTT
Source organism: Pyrinomonadaceae bacterium (assembly GCA_041487335.1). Lineage (GTDB taxonomy): Bacteria > Acidobacteriota > Blastocatellia > Pyrinomonadales > Pyrinomonadaceae > PSRF01. The sequence goes on along the minus strand of JBGPNE010000063.1, from coordinate 1,021 downwards.
TATGGCAAGCATGGCGTGGCGGAGTATTGGACGGTTGATCCTGAGAATCGTGCTCTGGAAGTTTACCGACTGCAAAGTGGCTCTTTGGAATTAATCGCGACGTTGACCGACGACGATGAAGTTTCCTCGCCCCTGTTGCCCGGATTCACATGTACTGCTGCTGAGATTTTCAAGGGTTGAGTAGAAACAGGAATACTCAACTCAAATTGTGTTCAAGATACCTCGCAGCTTGCGTTTTCCAGATGCACTCACATCCGAATGGTTCAACAACTGAAAGAGGGTAATGTGAGGTTTTGGAAACAAACTGTTGCGCTCACACTAATGTTAGTTTTTACAGTGGCGATTTCAGGCAACCAAAACACACGCGGTCAAAAGCCAACCGGTGATCCTGAACTTGCCAAAAAGATTCGCCGCTTCGCGCCCACGGTTTTGATGACGGATGTCTCTCATCTCGCCCCCAACGATCGCAAAGCATTGACAAAGATTATTCAGGCGGCGAAGTTGATGGATCCTCTTTTCCTGCGCCAGGTCTGGGGCGGCAATGAGGCGCTGCAAATGAAACTCGAGGCCGACAGGAGCGCGGGCGGCCGGCAGCTCCTGCATTATTTCCTGATCAATGACGGGCCGTGGTCACGGCTAGACAGTAATGAGCCGTTTATCGAAGGCGTGCCGCACGAGAAACCGCCGCAAGCGAATTACTATCCTGACGACGTGACTAAAGAGGAGTTCAACGCCTGGGTGCAGGGGCTTTCAGAGGCAGAGAAGCAGAAAGCCACCGGCTTCTTTTATCTGATTCGACGCGTCGAGGATGGAAAGCTGAAAACCGTGCCTTATAGCGAGGCCTACGCCGAGTTTCTCGCGCCTGCGGCGAAACTGCTTCAAGAAGCGGCTGCATTAACCAGCAACAAGACGCTCAAGAACTTCCTGACCAGGCGCGCCGCTGCGTTTGCTTCAGACGATTACTACTCGAGCGATGTTGCCTGGATGGATCTAGATGCGCCGATCGACGTGACCATTGGTC
>JBGPNE010000062.1:0-9152 GCA_041487335.1 Pyrinomonadaceae bacterium | reverse complement strand
GCCCGCGAAGCATTGACTGTTTCTCCGCTCAAAAGATCGACGCCTACCGCAGTACCAGCGCTATCGTAGGCCAGACGAAGCACCGGTGTGTCGAGGCGCAAAGTGCCGCCGCTTTTTCTAATTGATTCCGCGAGTCGTTCCGCCAGAGTTGAGGCGCCGCCACGAATTGAGAACATACCTTCACGCGGGACACTCAGGGCAATCGTCGCGTGTAGATAAGCGCAATGCTCGCTGGACGATTGCGCCAGCGCCTGCAACTGAACATCCACGAAGCGGCGAAAGCGCAATGAGGTCCCTGCGAGATGGTGTCCAGCGCTTTGTTTTATTGATCTAACAATACGTGGTGCAAGCATGAGTTCCGGAAGAAAAGCGGAATACCGTCTGATCCTGCCAGCGGTGCGCAGGTCAGGCACTCGCTTGACGGCGTGCCTCAGCGCACGGCCTACCGAGTTCAGTTCGCGGTAGAATCGAATCGCCTGGACGGCACATTCAGGAAAAACTTTGCGCAGACTCTCTTCAAATAGTTCTGTGTCGGCCGTTAATGGAACCTCAGACTGATCCGGAAGACGCACAATATATGCAGGCTCAAGACGGCGCACCTCGGGGGGATCAACCGGAAGCTCAGAGAACACGAGGTCGTGAATCTCATCCGGGTGCCACAACGCGTAAAGGCCGGCGCCTTGTTCAAAGCTGTAACCGAATTTCTCGAATGATGCCGCACAGCCGCCTACTCTCGATTCTCTTTCGAGTAGACAGACCTTGACTCCGCGCGCGGCCAGGAGCGCTGCGACAGTCAGCCCGCCGATGCCGCCGCCCACTACGACAACCTCGTAAGCCATCTTTATCCCAGGAATCGAGAAAGGCTCTTAATGAGGAAGCCTGCTGCTGCCTGTTGTTCACTTCCATGCTTCTCAACGAACGGTTGCAGGATAAGAATGAGAGCCTGAACGCCGTTGAAGACGACATGCATCACGAATGACGGTAGCAGTCTACCGGTGCGGGCGCGAACTAGAGTCAAAGAAACGCTGAGGATGCCAATGACGGCAATTACGCCAAAGTTATTAAAATACTGAAGAACGTGGACGCCCGCAAAAAGCAGGGAAACGATAATCACGGCCCAGAGCATGCCGATAGCTCTTTGTAACGCGGAATAGAGCACCCCGCGATAGATCAACTCTTCTACTAGCGGCCCTGTAACTACCGCCAGGAAGGCAGCTATCAGGCGTGCTTTGTAGGAACTGTTTAGGAGCTGATCGAATTGTGTCTCACGGCCTCCGAAAACCAGCGTTATTAACAACCCGACTACTAGAAGCACCACGGCCAACGTAATACTCCTCCAAGGCCCAAAGTTTACAGGCCAACTCCAACCAAGGTTTTCCCAGAAGGGGCGGCGCCCTCTGTTTGTAACGACGAGCCATACTACAAGGAAGGACAAAAAGTGAGTGGGAATCACGCCGAGAAGGGAGACGAAGATAACGTTCTTGTCAGCCAGCAACGCTTCAGGCCTCTCCGCTCCAAATAACCACGTTCTATAAACGACGTAAGGTATCACCACGAGCAGCGGAACCACTGCCAGCAGTACTACGCTACTTAACCAGGTCATTAGGGCGTGAGGAACGCCCCACGGTGGATCATTCGGATCTGTAACATTGATGGTTGGGGCGCCAGGGTGGTAATCAGGAACCCGGGCATGAATTTCGATTACGGGATTTGCAGGGGAAGGAGATTCGTTTGTGGACACTATGGCAATGAGTTTATGAGAGTTGTTCTGAAACGGTCAAACCTGGGGGCAGTGTCCTAATTGAAGTCAAACAGCAGGATATTCGGCCTCGAGCATTGACGGGCCGATGCGAGGCGCTGCAAGCATCAAGCCGATGATGGTTTTCGCGTCTTCAATCTCGCCCGCGGTGATCATCTCCAAAGCTTGGGAGAAAGGCAGGCGAACGACTTCCAGGAGTTCATCATCCTCAAGCTGCTGTTTCGTTTCTGTGAGTTCGGTCGCGAGATAGAGCCACATCTTCTCTCCACAAAAACCCGGCGTGACGAAAAATTCTGAAAGCTTCTCCAATCTGCCAGCAACAAAGCCGAGTTCCTCTTCCAACTCGCGGGCCGCGCCCTCGTCAGGACGCTCACCGCTGTTCAACGTGCCAGCCGGTATTTCCAGCAGATAGCGAACGGCCGGATGCCGATATTGGCGCACCAGCGCCACGCTGCCATCCTCAAACACGGGGACAATCACCGCACTGCCCGGGTGGCGCACGACTTCCCTCTGGTAGGTTGTCTCGCCTTCGCGAATCGTATCGACTGTCACAGCGAAAACGCGGCCGCTGAAAATCTCAACGCTGTCTAGAATCCGGGGCTGCTCTGGTCCGGCCATGGAATTTGTCTCAACCAAAGAGTATGTTCGCGACTGCTTTTTCGCAACTTTTTCCTGCCATCTGCCCCATTTTTGCCTGCACCTCCCCGATTAGATAAAGGGAGCCGCTGACGCAAATGACGCCCGTCGCCGGTGTCAGCTCTTGCGCGATGTGGATCGCTTCTGACACGGAACTTGCCGGGCTAATCTTCTCAGCATTGAGCAGCCGTGAGGCTATGTGCTCAAGCATCTCCACAGTCGCTGCTCGTGGATTGTCCGGTCGGGTGAGAATCAGGCGGTTGGCTGCGGGAAAAAGAATCTGCGCCATCTCCTCAATGTCTTTGTCACGCATCACGCCGAAGACAAGTGTCAGGGGCACCCTCACAAATTCGTCGAGATACTCACGGAGCGCTCGCGCTCCCGACGGATTATGTGCCCCATCAAATAGGAAAGATGGACGTCCTTCACAAAATTCGAGACGTCCCGCATGACTTGCGGTTTCAATTCCCTCGATTATTGCGGAGCGATCGATCGCGAATCCACTAGCTGCCAATGATTCAGCAAGCCGGATCGCGACCGATACATTCGTGACCTGATGCCGCCCGCGCAGGCCAAGTAGGACGCTTTCGTATCGTTCAAGCTTTGTTTCAAAAGTTACACGGAGCCGCCCGTCTGCCAATATTCCCTCGACTCTCGCGCCGCACTCGTCAACACTTGGCTGGACGTCGCACGCTTTACACTGCTGCACGATCACCTCTAGAGCTTCACGTCCTTGTGGCGCAACTATGGCAGTTGTCCCGTGGCGAATGATCGCCGCTTTCTCCGCTGCGATGCTCTCAATGGTCTCGCCAAGGTAGTCCTGATGATCAACCGCGATCGGCGTTATGGCGACGAGTCGGGCTTTCGCAGCCGTTGTGGCGTCGAGTCGGCCACCGAGTCCAGTTTCGAGAATTGCCAGCTCAACTCTACCTTCTCTGAAAGCGAGTAGGGCAATTGCAGTTGTCTGCTCAAAGAAAGTGGGCAGGGCCTCAATCCGTTGCGCGCTTAAGAGCATTTCCGCGGCCTCTCGAACTCTGGTCGCGTGCTCTGCAAACTGATCCTGCGAAATTTCCCGTCCCCTCATCTTTACGCGCTCCGTAATCGAGACCAGATGCGGTGAAGTGTAAAGGCCAGTTCTGATTCCCGCGGCACGGCAGATCGAATTAAGGACGACCGCAGTCGAGCCCTTGCCGTTTGTGCCTGCTATTTGGATCTTAGAGTAGGAGTCCTGAGGATTACCGAGCGTGTCGAGGAGAAGTTCGATATTGCGGAGACCAAGCTTGATGGCGAGAGTCTCGTGTCCCAAACTCAATAAATATCGAAGCGCTTCGTCAAACTGCATCGGAAGATGTAGGGCATCGCATTGTTAGTCCAAAGGCGCAAATTGACAAATTGCACTGTAGCCGCCGGCCCGGCGCTATTTTCTCCATACCGCGCGCCTATGTCCCCTCTCCGTCTCAGCCTCACCAGAAATCTCTGGATTCATCATGAAGTTGAGAAGCTTAATGATGAAGGCGCGTATCTCGCGGCGGTCAACGATTGCGTCGAGCATACCGTGTTCAAGAAGAAACTCGGATTTCTGGAAGTCCTTTGGCAGTTTCTGACGTATCGTTTGTTCAATAACTCGAGGACCTGCAAATCCGATCAGCGCTTTTGGTTCGGCGATGATTACGTCTCCGAGCATCGCAAAACTCGCAGTCACACCGCCGGTGGTTGGATCGGTCAAGACAGAGACAAACGGGAGCCGGGCCTCATCGAGTGCGGCGAGTGCCGCAGAGATCTTGGCCATCTGCATTAGAGAAAGCGTTCCTTCCTGCATGCGCGCCCCGCCCGACGCAGAGAAGATCACGAGAGCGCCGTGTTCCTGCATCGCTCGTTCGATTAGTCGAGTGACTTTTTCACCGACTGCGGATCCCATCGAGCCGCCAATGAACGACATGTCCATCGCACCCGCGAAGACGAGATGATCACCAACCTGGCCCCGGGCGTTGATTATTGCCTCCGGCAATCCAGAAGACTTTTTCGCCTGCTTGAGTCGTGCGGGATAAGGCTTGGTGTCAACAAACTCAAGCGGATCGATCGATATCACCTCCGCATCGAGTTCTTCGTATTTGCCATCATCGAACAGCATGGCGAGCCGCTCGCGAGCCCCGATCCGAAAATGATGGTCGCAATGGGTGCATACCTGCAGCGCCTCGTCGAGTTCACGCTTATACAGGTGGGCCTCACACGCGTCACACTTCACAAAGACATTCTCAGTCTTCACGACGCGCTTCTCCGGCGGTACCGCCTCGATATGCTTACTTTTTTTGCTAAACCAGGGCATCAGTGCTTGTCTGTGACAGAAAGCTGGTAGTTAAACTGCTGTTTTTAGAACTCTATCCCTTGCTGGGCCCGAATTCCCGCATTGAACGGGTGCTTGATTTCGCGCATTTCGGTGACCAGATCCGCCACCTCGATAAGCTCCGGGGGAGCATCCCGACCTGTGACGACAATGTGTAGTGCTGTTTGTGAAGCACGTACGGTGCGGAACTCTTCCAGCACCTCTTCGAGGGGCAACATCTTATAACTCAGCACATAAACCAGCTCGTCGAAGACCAACAGGTCATAGTTTCCGCTGCGCATCTTCTCAAGGCAAAGGTTCCAGGTGGCACGCGCGGTCGCTCGATCCTGCTCATGATTCTTGGTGTCCCAGGTGAAGCCATCACCCATAGTGTGCACTTCGATCCCAAGTTTTTCTGCCGACTCGTGTTCGCCGTAACGGTCCTTGCGCGACTTCATAAACTGGATCATGCAACACTTAAGCCCGCGCCCGGTCGCGCGCATCATCAACCCCAGCGCACAAGTGGTCTTGCCTTTGCCATTGCCGGTGTGGACGATCAGCAACCCACGGGTTTTCTCCTGATAGTCTTCCCGGCGCCACTTGTATTTTTTCTCCTTTGTTGCCATGGATGAAAGGTTAGCAGCGAGTCGTTGGCAGGCTTACCAGGCTTCGCCGTCATTTTAAACCCGGAGAGTTCAAAGGTCTTAAGGAAGCAAACGTCTCAGCGATGAGTTCATCTCAAAGCTCCGCTTTAAAGAGTTAGCTCTTTTCAGATTGCTGATTCTGATCCGCCTTCCATCTCCGGAGCTTTGAGCGCATCCTCAGTAGTATCTTTCAATCCGTTTGCCCGCTCCACGGCGTCCTGCAACAGGCCGACGATCTCCTTCTCAGCTTCTTCCCAGTTGCCCTTCAGTGTGCATCCGGCCGCATTGCGGTGTCCGCCACCGCCAAACTTCTCCGCGACACGCGCGACGTTGACGTCGCCTTTCGATCGCAAACTGGTGCGGTAAATTCCCGGCGCGCATTCCTTCAGCAAAGCGACAGCCTCAACTTCGCCGACGGTCAGCGGATAATTAACAAAGCCATCGGCGTCTTCGTCGGATGCCCCTGAGCGGTTCTGCATCTCCAGGCTCAATCGCAGGCTGGCGACGCGCCCTGAAGAGTCTCGTTTGGCGCTCGAGAGCACCTCACCCATCAACTGAATTCGGCTCCAGGGATAACTGGCAAAAACAGCCTCCGCGGTTTTCGCCGGCTTAACACCGGTACGCACGAGCTCGGATGCGACCTTGAATGTCCGCTCTGTCGTATTTGAATAGCGGAACGACCCGGTATCGGTGATCAGTGCCGTATAGACGCATTCGGCAATCTCCTTCGTTACCCGCACGCCTGTAGCTTTGCACAAGTTGTAGATCATCTCGCCGACCGCGGACGCCGTCGAGTCGATCCAGTTGATCGTTCCAAAGAGTGCCGTTGTGGAATGATGATCGATATTAACGACGAACTGGTTTTCCAAGCCGATCAAGCCAGGTCGCGAAATATCTGAACATTCGATGACGAATACTGCGTGGTAAGGCCGATCTATAACTGGAGTTTCCCGAACTTCTTTCGCTCCAGGGAGGAGCTGATAGGCGTGAGGAACAGGATCTCGCATGATAACTTCGACATCCTTATCCAGCGCGCGCAGCAGCCAGTAGAGACCTAAAGATGAGCCCAAACTGTCACCGTCTGGACGAACGTGAGAGGTGATTGCGAATCGGCGCTTCGATTCGACCAACTCAACGACTTGACTAAGCATCTTTCAAGGGATGAGGAACAAAAGAACAGACGCGCTGAAATGGGACGCGGCGACACGGGGGAAATAATATCCCGCGTCTGCGGTGTCACAGTGTCAGTCGTCGTCAGCCCTCATCCGTTATCCTTTCTGCACTTTCCCATTCTCGTTCGATCTCCTCCAGCAACTTATCGACGCGCTCGCCTTCCTCTTCGACCAAGTCTCTTACAAAATGAATTTCGGGTGTGCGAGGAAGGTTGAGTGACAATCCCAGGTGTTTGCGAACGTAAGGAGCAGCGCGGCGTAATGCGGTAAGTGCCAATCGGTGTTCCTCTTCATTTCCGGCAACTGTGACATAAACCCGTGCGGTCTTGAGATTTCCCGAAATGCGAACGTCAGTCACAGTGACCATTGTGAGACGTGGGTCCTCAAGTTCGTAGCCGACAATCTGTGAAATCTCCTCACGAAGAATGTCTGCAACTCTTTCCGGGCGACGCATAACAGCAGGGGTCAGGTCTCGGGGGTCAGGTATCAGAGATTAGTATTAGCCGACACCTGACACCCGTCACCCAACACCTATTCTTACAGTTCCGTGGCGGCGACCTTCTCCACAACGTAAGCTTCAACCTGATCGCCAACTTTGATGTCGTTAAAGTTTTCGAGACCGATGCCGCACTCAAAGCCCTCGCGCACTTCCGAAACATCGTCTTTAAACCGGCGCAGCGACGCGATGTTGCCTTCCCACGAGACAACACCGTCGCGGATCAAGCGCGCGCGCGCGTTGCGGCGGATGTTGCCATCAACCACCATCGATCCCGCGACTACACCGGCCTTGGGAACACGGAAGATTTCCCGCACGTCGGCTTTGCCGATAATTCGCTCCTTCTCGATAGCTTCGAGCATCCCGATCATTGCCGCACGAATTTCTTCCTCAACCTTGTAGATGATCGAGTGGAGGCGGATATCGACAGCTTCCTGTTTGGCGAGGTCCGCGGCGCGAGATTCTGGTCGTACGTTGAAGCCAATGATCACGACGGCAGATGAAGACGAACCAGCCTGCGTCGCGGAGGCGAGCAGCACATCCGACTCCGTGATCGCGCCGACGCCCGAACGTATTACCTTAACCTTTACGCGATCCGTTGAAAGCTTTTGCAAAGTTGACTTCAAGACTTCAACCGAGCCCTGGACGTCCGCTTTAATGATTACCAGCAGCTCCTTAACTTCACTCTCGCCCAGCGCCTCAATGCCGCGCTTCGTTGTCTGTAAAAGCGTGGCCTGACGGCTCAACACTTGGCGATGATGCGAGATCGTCTGTGCACGAGTAATGTCAGCCACTACCTGAAAGCTCTCACCCGCTTGCGGCACTCCTTGAAGTCCCAGCACCTCAACCGGCGTCGCGGGACCGGCTTCCGTCAACGCCTCGCCCTTGTCGTTGAACATCGCTCGTACCCTGCCAAAGATTTGTCCGACGATGAAGGGCTCGTGATTGCGGAGCGTGCCCTGTTGTACCAGCACCGTAGCCACAGCGCCACGGCCGCGATCGAGTTTTGCCTCGAGCACCACGCCAGATGCCAACCGCGTCAGGCTCGCGCGCAGGTTCAAAATGTCGGAAGTGAGCAAAATGGTTTCCAGGAGTGCGTCCAGATTTTCGCGTTTCTTGGCCGAGACCAGCACCATCTCTGTTTCTCCGCCCCACTCTATTGGCGAAAGCCCCTGTTGGGCCAGTTCCTGCTTAACGCGATCAGGATTAGCGTCGGGTTTATCGATCTTGTTAATGGCTACGACAATGGGAACGTTAGCGGCGCGCGAGTGTTCAATTGCTTCGATCGTTTGCGGCATTACGCCGTCGTCGGCGGCGACCACTAACACCACTACGTCCGTAGCTTTTGCGCCTCTGGCGCGCATCATTGTGAAGGCTTCGTGACCAGGCGTATCGAGAAACACAACGCGTCGCATCTCGGACGGATTATCGGGGCTGGGCACCTGCACGCTATAAGCGCCGATGTGCTGGGTAATGCCTCCAGCCTCTCCTGCAGCCACTTCAGTCGCGCGAATCGCATCGAGCAGAGACGTCTTGCCATGGTCAACGTGGCCCATCACCGTGACGACAGGCGCGCGCGGCAGTTCCACATCGTCTGCATCCGTGTTGATTAGTTCTTCGAACTCTTCTTCGGCGACCATCTCCTCAAACGGCACAAAGGTAACGTCATAACCAAACCGCTTGCCGAGATCGACGGCAACATCGTCGTTCAGGGGTTGGTTGATAGTCGCGAAAACTCCACGTTGCAGCAGCAGCGTCACGACGTCCTTTGGCTTGATACCCAGTTTCTCGGCAAACTCTTTGACGGTTGAGCCTTCAATCAGACGAACCGGCTTCAGCTCGCCCGGCGTAGTCGGAACCTCCAAGCGGCCGGCAATACGATCTTCGAGGGATAACACTTTCGGTGGCGGAATAAAGTCTCCCTTGTCAAACCGCCCCCCTCGTCCCTCAATCTTCCTTCCCCCGCGCGACGTACTGCGGCGCGAGCGGCGCCGGCCTGAATCTGGAGGCGGAATGTAGGTGGTCTGAGGTGTGAGAGTTTCGCCCGGCGTTCCCACGCGCTCAGTTCTTGGCAAGGAAGTGCGTTCTCTCGGACGACTACTACGCTCAGCTCGTTCTCTCG
>JBGPNE010000061.1:0-9162 GCA_041487335.1 Pyrinomonadaceae bacterium | reverse complement strand
TTCTGTGCCTGGTGCCGCTGAGCCACGTCTTCGGCCAGTTGATGGGCATCTTCGTTCCGCAACTTCTCGGCGGCGAAGTGTATTTCCGCGAATCATTCAAGCCGTCAGAGATTATGGAGGTGGTCAGAAAACAGCGTATCAAGGTGATTGTAACTGTCCCACGCGTGCTGGAAACACTGCGGGACGAGGTTGTACGTGATTATGCTACCAGTGGTCAGCACGAATCTTTTGCGAAGCGGGTCGCATCCGCTGAAGGTCGGCGCTTACTGCACAACTGGTGGACGTTTCGTAAAGTCCATCGCCGCTTCGGCTGGAGGTTTTTGGCTTTCGTGACTGGCGGCGCAACGCTGGAACCGGAGACAGAAGCTTTCTGGGTGAAGCTGGGTTTCGCAGTCATTCAGGGTTACGGGTTGACCGAGACTGCTTCCCTCATCAGCTTCTCGCATCCGTTCCGAATTGTGCGTGGCTCCATCGGAAGGTCCATCTCCGGTCAGGAACTGAAGCTGGATGAAAGCGACGAAATCCTGGTGCGAGGTGAAAACGTCTCGCCCGGCTACTGGCGCGGCGGCATCAGACCGATGACCGACGAGCAGGGCTGGATGCACACCGGTGATCTCGGTGAGATGGGGCCGGAGGGCGATATCTACTTTCGCGGACGTAGCAAGGACACCATCGTCACTGCCGCCGGACTGAAGATTTATCCAGCCGATCTTGAAGCTGCACTCAACCGCCAGCCTGAGATCAAAGCCAGTGCCGTAGTCCCCATTTCTGGACCAGGCGGTACCGAACCGCTGGCAGTGCTGATTCCACGCAACGAACATGGAGATCTCGCCGCGGCAGTGAAGCAAGCCAGTAAATCACTGGCTGAGTATCAGCGCATTCGCCGTTGGATCATTTGGCCGGAGAGCGGCTTCCCGCGTACCACTGCCACGCGCAAAATCATCAAGGGCCAAGTCGCCGATGCGGTAAAGAAGATGCTGAGCGAGGATGGGAGGCTAAAACCGTCGGCGGAAACTTCTGCAACGCAGACTGGATCGGCTTCCGCGATCCTTCCATTGATCTCACGAATTAGCGGAGCGCAGGCCGCGCAATTGAACTCATCAGCGAAAATCGATACCGATCTAAGACTCGACTCGCTTGGCCGCGTCGAATTGTTAAGCGCACTCGAAGACCACTATCAAATTGAGCTTGACGAAGCGGCTTTCACCGCAGCGACAACCATCGGCGATATCGAGCAGATGGTTCGTGAGGGAAAGGCAGAAGCCGTTCCCTATCCTTATCCTGAATGGGCGATGCGGTTTCCAGTGACGTGGATTCGGCTGGTTGTTTACCATCTCTTGCTGCTGCCGATCACACTCCTAATGTGCCGTGTGCGCGTCTGTGGGAGTGAACAGCTCCGCAACTTGAACGGCCCGGTTCTATTCATTTCAAACCACATCACGGATCTTGATCCAGCACTGATTATGTCGGCGGTGCCAGCGCGCTGGCGCACGCGGTTGGCGATTGCGATGATTGGCGAGTACCTGCGCGACTGGCTTCATCCTTCTGCAAGCACTGGGCGTTTCGCGAGGCTCAAACTGAAATTGCAATATGTGTTGGTCGCGGCGCTCTTCAACGTCTTCTCCGTGCCGCGCGAAAGCGGCTTCCGTCGCAGCTTCGCGTATGCCGGTGAAACAATGGATCGTGGCTGGAATATTTTGCTTTTCCCCGAAGGTGAGCACACGCCGAACGGCGAACTCCAGCCCTTTATGGCGGGAACAGGATTGCTGGTAGCCAAGCTCAATGCGCCGGTGATTCCACTCAGGATTGACGGACTCTTTGAACTGAAACAGCGGCATCAATTCTTCGCGCGACCAGGCACCGTGACGGTGACTTTCGGCGAGCCAGTCAAGTTCTCAGCGAAAGAAACGCCAGCGCAGATCACGCGGGAGCTGGAATCACGCCTCGCATCGTTGTAAGCAGCGCAAAAAGGAGTCGTAATCAACTAATGAGATTGGGTGCTCAGTTATCTGACTTTATGAAAGGTATTTTGATACTTACGTGCGACCGAAACGCGAGTTGGTCTGTTGCTCTCAAGTAAGGACAGCCACATGAAAACACTAATAGCAACTGACGGACCACGCTGAAATCGTTCCCGCTCGCCATGCAGACGAGATCGATATCATGCTCCTTTTGCGTAAGCCAACACCATACATTCGAATCCCTTCCCGACCTCAGGTTTCTACGGTTCGACGAGTTTCCAACTTGGGTCTGGGTTGTATTCGGTTATGGCGCTGGCGACCTTCACGGTATCGGGACCGAGGTTTTTTGAATAGACGCGGCCCTGCTGATTGACGATGAACGTCATCACGCCGGAGTTTCCCCACCTGTCTGGATAGGTTACCAGCGCATAGCCGGCGATCATGTTACCGTTGATGAGGTAATTGTATTTTCCTCCCGGCGCATACGGACCCTGGCTGGTGAGGATCTTGAAGTGGTATCCATGATAGGGAGCGCGCTCTTGCGTGGCGCCAGCCTCTTTGGTTTGGTTCCTGGGCCCGTAGCCTTCAGCGCGAGCAGCGGCAACAAGTTTCCCCAACGGACTTGGTTGCTCGCCGTCTGCAGTCTCCCAGTACAGTCCATCGTGGCGACCGGGTGTACTCATGAAGCGCTGCGCATATTCAGCCACGCCATCGTTGTCATGATCACCCTCGGTGAAGTACTCCCATTGCGCCACGACATAGGCCCGACAGGTCGCGATTGCCGACAGCTCGTTTTCGCCAATCCTTCGATTCAGAATCTCTTCGATCCCGGCTTTGGTGTCGAAGAGCCAGTGGTCCTGCACTTTCACAATCGGAATAGGCAGAGGCCAATTGTTCTTTCCGATCAAGAGTGTGTACCTGGCGTCGGCGTCCTTTTGCAGTTGCGCAGATTCCTGCACAGCCGCGGAGAACTCTTCCAAGTCGTTGTTGTCTTCGACCGCGTCGCCGGAAAACAGTTGCACCGCGTCCGGCCCGAAGATATTGGAGAGGGCAGCGCGATCTTTCGCCTTCGCCGCTTCGACGATCGCCTGCATCGCTGCTTCAGTTGTCGCAAACGTCGCTTGTTTTGCTTTCTCTGTCCGGGCCTCCGGCCGTATCTGGGCCAGCGACGCCGGGCTAGGTCCGAAAATGAAGGCAAGCACCATCACCGGGAGCGCCCAGACTAGCGGCCCAATCTTTTTGCCGAGGAATGCAATCATAGATTCTTGCGTTGCCATACTCTTCCACCCTTTCGTTTTCCGATCCCGGTTTACCTCGTTCTCCCCGCTGTCGAGAGTACGCGTCAGGCGATCTGCGACGTTCGCGCAAAGCTGTGGTTTTGTCATGGCCGCCTCCCGGAGGGACGTGTGGACTGTCTCGGAGCATCGGGAGCAGGACGGCTGGGAGTTGAACGATTTGGAGCGGGACGGCTGGGCGCAGGAGTACCGGGAGTTGAACGATTTGGAGCAGGACGACTGGGTGCAGGAGTACTGGGAGTTGGCGGCTTATTCATTTGCCTGCGGCTGTCTTGTCCGCGCTGACTTGAGGTCCGTGGATCGAAGTTACCATCACCCCTTCTCAAGCCGTGAGGCGCAGACGGCTGGGGTGGCGCAGTAGGCTTTGGCGCCGTACGATTAGGAGGCCGCGGCGTGGGCTGCACGGGTGTTACAGGCGCCGTCCGTACCGGTGGTGCAGTCGTTGGCTTTGGCGGAGTCTCACGGCCGCGATGCCGATTCAGATTCGGGTCATTGGTGTTGATATTTCGATTGATAATCGGATTGTTCACCCGATTGTTGGGGCTGGTAACGGGTCGGTTACGAACGCGATTATCAAACGTAACGTTGCGATGTACGCCGCGATAGCGGTTGATGCTCGGATAGTTAACCGAGCGGCTGATAATCCCTCGATTGGCTGAGATGTCTCTATATCGGTTGTTGACATACACGTTGATTAGGCGCACGTGCGGGCGGGAACGCGCAATCCAGCCTCTGCCCTCCCAGCCATGATAAAAAATACGATGCTGGCGCCAGTCAAAGTCATGATTCAGCCAGGCGCCAATGAAAAAACCAATGCCGAAAGAGAGAAAGTTTCCAAAACCCTCGCCGAAATAAGCGCGGCGGAAGAAAATGACACTTGGGTCGTAGGTGGGCACAAATATGTACTGCTGCTGAGCAGGCCAGATTTCGTATAAACCATCGTCGACAACTACTTCTTGCTGCGGTGTCGAGATGAGGTTGCCCTGCGCATACGCCATTGTACGCAGCCGCTGAACAGACATCATTACGTCAGTGGACTGATTCACATATGCCTGTCCACGGCAGTCGTCCAATCGAGCTGGTCAGCCATCATGGAGAGCACTGTTGGATAGTGCGCAACAGCCTTGACGCTGACATCCCACGACTGATCGTCGACTCCATTTGTTCCATAGGCGCGCACCCAGCGCGCGGCCTCGTCAACCTGGTCCACAAACGTAGCAGCCAGCAGCACCTGCGCCAGCAGCGGACAGGATTCGGAAGCAATACGCTGAACGCGGAAATTGCCGACGGATCCTAGCCGAGTTGTTTGCGAAACCGCCATGCGCTTATCGAAACCATCACAAGGGCAATCGCGGTCAGGGCCAGCAGTTGCGGATAGAGCACGTCAACGCCGCTGCCTTTGAGGAGGATGCCGCGAGAGATGATCGCAAAGTGCTTGACCGGGTTGAGCGCCGTCACCGGCTGCAACCAGGCCGGCATCGCCTCAATCGGCGTGGTGGCGCCCGAAAGAAGCGCGAGCGGCGGGTTAGTGAAGAACGCCATCAATTGCGCCTGCTGTTGCGTACGGGTGAACGTTGCGATCATCATTCCCAGGCCGATGCCACACAACACGCACAGTGAAGCGGAAACGAAGAACAACAGCAAACTGCCGCGCACCGGCACGCTGAAAACGAGCCGCGCAACACCGAGCGCCAAGCCGATATCGAGCGCTAGCAGGAGAAAGATCGGCGCTACTTTTGCGATGATGATCTCTGAACTCTCAGCGGGCGTCATCAACAGTTGTTCGACCGTGCCGAGCTCTTTTTCGCGAACCAGCGAGGCCGAGGAAACCACCGAGCCTTGCAGCACCAACAGAAGCCCAATCATGCCGGTCGTGATAAACCAGGAACTCTTCAGGCCGGGATTGTAGAGTAGCGTCATGCGCGGCGTCACTGCGGCGCGCGTCGCAGCGTTTGTTGTCAACGAGACGCCCGGCACGTCCGATGTGTTGCTGGCCGGTGATTGTCGCGGCGGTTGAGACAAAGCGATCTTTTGATTAAGGGCGGCGATTATGCGCGCGGCATAACCACCGGCAATGGTCCCAGTGTTGGCATTGACGGCATCCACAAGTAACTGCACCTCCACGGTTTCACGTCGCGCACGTTTCTCCGCAAAATCGCGTGGCACCACGAGGCCGGCGTCAAGCTGGCTTCTGCTGATGGCTTGGCCCAACTCCGCGGACGATGCGTAGTAGGCTTTGGTCTGGAACACCAGACCTTCTGTGAAGGCTGAAACTAATTCGCGGCTCTCCAGGGTGCGGCTGTAATCCACCACGCCCAGCCTTAGATTCTCGAAAGTCGGATTCAGTGCCAGTCCAAACAGGATAATGTTCAGGGTCGGCGGAATGATAAGCAGCACCACCAAACGACGGTTGCGCCTAATCTGGTGAAACTCTTTGACGAAGAGCGACCAGACGCGCAGACTGAAGAGACGATTGAATAGGTCTGTCATTTCAAAGCGCAATTCAAAGTACAAAGTTTCCTACGCCTTCACCTGCATGTCTTTCATCGCGTTCCACGCAAACCAGAAGAAGAACGTCCCCAGCAGGGCTATCGCCAGCGGTGCGTGCCAGACACCCGCCCAACCACCACCGCGAAGAAATGCATCGCGAATCACTTCCAGGTAGTAACGCATCGGCACGAAGTTCGAGAAAAACCGCAGCGGCTGTGGAATGTTTTCCACCGGAAAAATGTAGCCGGCAAGCAGGAAGGACGTTAGGAAGCCCCCGAGCTGCGTCGCTTGAATCGCCGCCGCTTGATTTGGAATCGCCGCGCCCAACATTATTCCGAAAGAGACGGTGCAGAACAGATAGAAAAAAGTAGTGACCAGCAGCGGCGTGGGATCGCCTGCCAGATTGAGTCCGAAAACTGCAAACAGAACGATCATCCCCAAAATCCATTCAGCCCACGCCACCAGGGTATAGGCAATAACTTTTCCCATTAAGTATTCGAGCGCACTGATACTCGAAACATAAACCTGCAAGATCGTCTTTAGCTCCCCCTCGCGCGAGAGCGCGAGCGCCGCGAGAAGTGGCGGAAACAGCGCCATGCCAAACGCCAGCACACCCGGTCCAAAGTACTTGAGGTCCTCGCGGCCTGGATTGAACCAATAACGAACCGCCAGTGCGATGGCTGGCCGCATGGTCGCAGGTTGAAGTTGGGCGCTGAAGGATTGCGTTATGGCTGCTGCTTTTCCACGCATCACGTTGGCGGTATTCGCGTCCGTGCTGTCAATGAGCCACTGCACTTCTGCATTGCGGCCGCGCTTCAGATCGCGCTCGAACTGCGGCGGAATGATCAATGCTGCTCGCGCCAGGTTCTGGGCCAGCACGTGTTCGGGCGATAAGTTCGGCGGTAGAGCGCTAACCTTGAACGAAAGAGAGGCATTGACCGCCTCAACATAGCTCCGCGACATGGGCGTCTGATCCAAATCCTGCACGACCAGTGGAATGTCCTTCACGGAGAGAGACGTTGCTTTGCTGAGTAGCAACAAAAGCAACACCGGCAAGACCAGCGCCAGTGCCAGAGTCAGCCTGTCGCGCCACAACTGCGTGAGCTCTTTCCGCACCTGCGCATGAATGCGTTTCATCTTACTGCTGTCCTTCTCAGCTCACCCTTTTAGCTGCGCTCTTGCGCCAATCAATCCTCGCCGCTCACCTTTCCTTGAATTCGCGCTCGTTCGACTTCGGCAATGAAAACGTCTTCCAATGAAAATGTTTCTTCGTAAGCGCGGCTCACGCCGATGTTCACTGCTTGCAAACGCTCGGTGATGCGCTTGATGCCCGTGTGCGGCTCTTCGTCGACAATGACGTGTAGACGGTCACCAAATAAGGAGACGCGCCAGCGATCCATCTCGTCTTTCAGCAGGTTGTTGGCGCGTTGCGGCGCATCGGTGACGATTTCAAGCAGATGTCCCTTTTGCGCGGCTTTCAAGCCCGAGGGCGTGCCCTGGACCACCAGTTCGCCGGCGACCATCAAGCCCAAACGATTGCATTGCTCGGCTTCTTCAAGATAGTGCGTCGTAACAAGAATCGCCATGCCACGATCCGCGAAGCTATTAATCATCTTCCAGAAGGCGCGACGGGCGAGTGGGTCAACTCCCGAAGTTGGTTCATCCAGAAAGATCACGCTCGGCTCATGCATCGCAGCGGCGCCAAACGCGACGCGTTGCTTCCAGCCACCCGGAAGGCTGCCGGTCATTTGGTCGTCGCGGCCCAGCAGCCCGGAAAATGACAAGACCCAGCGCTTTTTCTCAGCGCGCTCTGCTAGTGGCACTTGATAGACACCGACAAAGAAATCGAGATTCTCCTCGATCGTCAAATCATCGTAGAGTGAGAACTTCTGCGACATATAACCGACGCGCTGCCGCACAAATCTGGAGCGCAGCGAGCCCATCTTGCCTGCCAACTCTGCCTCGCCGCTTGTTGGTTCGAGTAAGCCGCAAAGCATCTTGATGGTGGTAGTCTTGCCCGCGCCGTTTGCCCCCAGCAATCCGTAAATTTCCCCGTAATTAACTTCAAGGTTGATGCTTTTCACCGCCTCAAAGCCACCGAAGCGCTTAGTAAGATTGCGCGCGCCAATGGCATTTGCATTGCGTGGACGCTTTTGAAACTCGCGCCTGGCGGGAAACGGCGACGCCCTGATCTCATCTTCGACATGGCGCAACAACGCGACAAAAGTATTTTCCAGTGTTGGCGGAGCAAGATTGATCTCTTCGACTTCGATGCCTGCCTTACTCAACGTCTCGCGGGTTAGCTTCTCTCCAATACTCGCGTCCTGGACCATGACGTCGAGGTGATCACCGAATCGCTGCGCGTCATTTATGCCTTCGGTTGCATCCAAAAGGTCTTCCGCGCGGCTGAGTTCAGGCGCGCGCACCACCAGTCGCTGCAAACCAAGACTCTCGCGCAACTCACGCGGCGTACCCGTTCGATGAATGCGGCCCTCGTGCATTAACGCGACCCGTGTGCAACGCTCGGCTTCATCGAGATACGGCGTGGCTATCACGATCGTGATCCCCTCGTTCGAGAGATTCGTCAGCGCATCCCAAAACTCCCGACGTGAGATCGGATCGACGCCAGTGGTCGGTTCATCCAACAACAGGATCTTGGGTTCGATGATTAGCGCGCACGCGAGTGAGAGCTTTTGCTTCATGCCGCCGCTCAGTTTTCCTGCGAGCCGGTGGGTGAATCGATCCATGCCGAACATTGTGAGGTAACGCCGCCCGCGCCGCTCGATCTCTTCGTTGGACAAGCGTCGCAACTCGCCCATGTAACGCAGGTTCTCCGCCACGCTGAGGTCCTGATAGAGACTGAACACCTGGGTCAGATAGCCGACATAAGAACGCGCCTCGCGCGCCGAATTGCCCAGCATGATTGCGTCGCCAGCGGTCGGTTGCATGACGCCGCCGAGAATTTGAAAGCACGAAGTCTTGCCGGCTCCGTCTGGTCCAATCAGACCGAATATCTCGCCGGACTGAACTTCGAAGTCGATCCCGCGCACAGCTTCGATTGAACGGTAGACTTTGCGCAGACCGCGAACGCGAATAGCAGGTGTGGGCGATTCCGGGAATGAAACCGATGGCACTGGCACCACGCCACTAGTGCCGCTGGAGGTCCCGGTTGTACTCATCGTCGGCCCCTGTCCTTCGGCCAGGTGTCACCCTCTACTAGAATCTCGCCATCCGCTGGCATGCCTGGTTTTGCGGATCCAGTTGGATTCTTGATTAGTAGTTTGACGCCGACGACTTGCTTGACACGCTCGTCGCGGAAGTAAGTGTTTTCTGGGGTGAACGACGCTTCAGGGTCGATGCGCGAAATCAAGGCGTCGATGGGATGCTTGGGATCTGAGTCGAGATAGACGCGAGCA
>JBGPNE010000060.1:0-9271 GCA_041487335.1 Pyrinomonadaceae bacterium | reverse complement strand
TTCGGCGGAGCTGTTGGTGAGCTCATACGTCCGTTGGCGCTGCCCTTTCTCAGCCCGCATGTGCGACCCGCCGCCTCATTCTCGACGGTTGTGGTGGAGCGCGTGTGCGACCTAAGCGTTCTCTTTATACTCTTTGGTCTTAACCTCTTATGGCTCCCCGCGCTTGCCGGCCACCGGGTGGAAAGCGCGCACATCCGAGAAATCGGAATAATCTTGCTAACTCTACCTGTCCTCGGGCTGGGTGCGTTGTTGTTGCTGAGGGGACGCTTTGTCAGTACACCTAACCGGCTCGTTGAAAGGCTTGTGGCGTGGCGTCTCGCTCCGAATAGGGTGCTACGCGCTGCCTCGCGCTTTCTCCAGCAACTGACAGGCGCTTTCAGGGTACTGTCGAAAAAGCGCGAATTGATTGTCGTTACGCTCTGGACCGCCGGTCAATGGCTCACGGTTCTTCTGGCTAACTGGCTGATCCTGCTGGCATTTGGCTTACCCTTCGGTCTCAAACAATCCCTTTTGGTCATGTGCTGCGGACTCATAGGCTCGACTGTTCCGACACCGGGCGGAGCTGCTGGAGCATTTCACGCCGCAATAAGCGGCGGACTTATTTTTCTTGCGGTTTCGCTCGGACAGGCGGCTGCAATTTCAATTACTGCTCATCTAGTCGGTTTCGTTCCGGCTCTGGCCTTCGGTTCATATTATCTGCTGCGCGGTGGCGTTAATCTCACGCAATTGCAACACGAAATGTCTGCCGCCGGCCATCAGAGCGGCCGAAGCTGGAGGCTCTCTTGATATAGCTTCGCGGTCGCTAAGAAGACGAGATGAAAATAAAAGACCTGTCAATTATCATTCTGACGAAGAATGGAGGCGACCTGTTTAAAGATGTTCTCGCAGGGCTTTTCGCGTGCGATGGTATTCTCGAGACAGAAGTGCTTTTAATCGATTCGGGATCAGGCGATGGTACGCTTGACTACGCGAAGCACTACCCGCACATTCGAATACATAGGATTCCATCTTCGGAGTTCGGACACGGGAAGACGCGCAATCTCGGCGCCCGGATGACCTCAGGACCGATCATTGTATATCTGGTGCAGGATGCGACGCCGGCAACGCCGGACTTCCTCACGTGGTTGACCAGGCCTCTTGGCGAGGAAGACTTTGTCGGAGCCTTCGGGCGGCAAGTTCCGCGACCTTCGACCAATAGGATCGAACGAATATTTCTGGAAAGCAGGTACCCCGCTCGCCGTGAAGTTCGCGTTCACTCGGATCAGCGACCCCTGGGAATTCAGAGTATCTTCTTTTCAAACGTCTGCTCGGCCATTCGCCGTGATATTTGGGAACGCATCCCTTTTGATGAGTCTCTAATCATGAGTGAAGATCAGTTGTGGGCGAAGCAGGTTCTGCTGGGAGGTCATCGCATCCTATATGAACCGCGCGCGGCGGTCTTCCATTCGCATGACTACGGATTGAGAGACGTATTTAAGCGTAACTTCGACAGCGGCGCATCGTTAGTCGGAGTTGCACAGGACACGTTCGCAGGCATGGCGAGTTACGAAGTTCGACATCTAGCGTCGTGCGTGAGAGAACTCGCTCGTGGAGGCGACTTGTGGTTGGTCCCCTATTTATTCGCCTACGAAGCAACGCGGGCAACGGCTTTCGCAGTGGGTCAGCGGGCTCGTCTCTTACCACGTTGGGTTAAGCGAATGCTAAGCCTTCATAAATACCACTGGAAGGACCACCAGGGTTCAACGGGTTCTACGGAGACCGCAGCGGCCAATCAGTAAGAACTTTTGAAGCCTACAGAAATGACTACAACTAACCGAACAAGAGACGCTGAATTTCAAGCCGAGCAGATGTTCAACAGCACTCTTACGTCGCGGCTGTACAATGCAGGCCGACGCGTCGTCAGCAGTGAATACATGCTGAAGAACCACGTGTCCGAAATCTTAAGTCGCACAAATAGAAGCACGGTTATCGTCGAGCTGGGCTCGGGTAATAGACGACTGAGGGAGGATGTAATCAACATTGATCTTTTTCCTTTTCCCAACGTGGATATGGTAGCCGATATAGCCGCAGTACCGCTCCCGGATGCTTCAATTGATGTAGTAGTCTTAGACACAGTCCTGGAGCATGTTGCCAATCCCTGGAGCGTCGTCGGAGAAGTTCACAGAGTTTTAAAGCCTGGCGGCAGTGTCGTTTGTTGCACTCCGTTTGTATTTCCGTATCACGGCTACCCTAACCATTACTGGAACTTCTCGAAAGATGGTTTAGAAGTTTTGTTCAAAGGCTTCTCCTCATGCAGGATCGAGGTAAGCCTTGGGCCCACGAGCGCTCTGGTGAATTTGACTTCCGAGTATTTTGCCGTCGCTATCTCGGGCAGCAGCACTTTTCTTTACACCCTCACCAAAGGAATTACACTTCTTCCAATTTTCCTGCTGAAGTATCTGGATAGATTGTGGAGCCCGTCCGGGCGCGGCCATCGCATCGCGAGCCACTTGTGCGCAGTGGCGACGAAGTGAGGCTCTTAATTTTTGTGGCAAGCCCGCTCAATCAAAGCAAAGAAGGGTGACAGCGCCTGCTTTTACTTGCGCAAAATCAATAACAGAGCCTATGAGCGATCACCGTGTGACAGAAACACTCGAAGGCAATCCTTTTGAGATAAGGACGTTACTATTCATAGCGGCCTCCATCGTGCTTCTTGCGGCGGCGGGAATTTACGGACACGCCAACGTTTCGGCTGACCCTGACCATACTACGGGCATGTCGCTCGTGCTGGATCACCTATTTAATATTCTAATCGTCGGCGCAATGTTTGCGCTCTTCTTCGCTGTGGGTAGGAGACTGCTCAGTCTTTGCGGTTTTCAGTGGAACTCCTTTGCAGAAGAGTTTGTCTTTTCTACCGGAATAGGGGCGGGAGTACTGGCGTGTCTGATTTTAGCCGCCGCTCTTGCCGGCCTGCTAAATAAATATGCGATAGGAACTATTTTTCTCGTCGCGCTGGCCATGTGTGGCACCCAATTACTGCGACTCTTAGAAGTCGCGCGAACCGCAGTCTCGCGGGATTACTCCCGCCCGGCAGAGATCGCATACATTCTGGCTTTCGCTACGGTTGTGCTTGTGATGGGGGTAAGAGCACTCACGCCGCCCCACGCTTACGATGAGGCCATTTATCATCTGGCCGCCGTTAAGCGATTCATAACAGCAGGATCGTTAACGCCCCTTTACGATATAGCCCAGGGAAATACTCACATGCTTGTGCATATGCTGTATGCACCATGCCTGATGATCGGCGCCGACTCGGCTGCCAAGTTACTGAGTTTGGGGTTTGCTCTGCTGACCGCTTTATCGTTGTATGCCTATGCCCGCAGGTTCTTCGACCAGGCTGTAGGTTACGTGGCCGGGCTGGCTTTCTTCGGAGCTGGAATGGTAATGGAAGTTGCCGCAACGGCGCGCATTGACGTCACTTTGGCGGGAGTTCTCTTTATGGCTACTTATGCCATGACGGCTTACCTTGACGATCGGTCGCCCAGGTGGCTATGGCTATCAGCCGTTCTGTCTGGTATCGGTATCAGCATTAAACTGACGGGATTGTTATGGGTGGCAGTGCTGGGTTGTCTGTACCTTATCCAGACTCTGTATAAGGCTTCGCTGGCGGAGCGCGTACGCCAGCTTCGCTTCGGCGCATTTTACTTTCTTATTCTTCTGGCTGTGGTAAGCCCGTGGTTGCTGAAAAACTACGTGTACTTCCATGATCCTCTTTATCCATTCGCTTCGAGTGAGACCGTGACGGACCAGCGTTCACAGCCAATCTCTTATTTTGGTCCCGCGGAAGAAGAAAAACTCGAAAGTTATTTCCAGAGAGCAAAACAACGCAATTCAATACTTGCGGAGCGCATAAGGGGAATTCTCGCAGACACGGCGGCGCGTCGTCCCGAGCGGCATCCTTTACGGTTCTGGGGCTACTTTACAAATCCCGACCTCTACAATGTCGCCGAGCCTTTTCACACTCCTAATTATCTTTTTCTGGTCTGCCCCTTGTTCCTCTTGTTCCGGCGAGATAAAAAATTGATGTGGTTAGCAATCTGCTCCGTGGTGTTCTTCGTAGCTATGTCCTGGTCTGCGTGGACGGCGAGATACTTGCTGCCGATCTATCCGCCTTTGACCTTAATCGCTGCCTACGTAGTAGTGCGTGCGACAGAGTGGCTTAAGCTCAGGAGTGCTATAGCCAAGGCCCTGCCCGTCATCACTCTTCTTTTGACCACGGGGGCCACTGTATTCGTGGAGGCATCACAGCTCATAAAAACGCACGAGCTTAATTATATCAATGGCTCGATGTCGCGGGCGGATTTCATGAGCCAATTCTTCTACTATCCGTCCCAGCGCTATGTTAATGAGAATGCAAGCCGGGAATCCAGAGTTTTCATGGTGGGATGCCAGATGGCGTACGACTTACAACGACCCTATGTCGCTGACGCCACATGGGAGTCGACCCCCTGGAGAAGATTGCTCCTAAAGGCGGATACTCCGGAGGGTGTCAGAGATGTCATGAAGGCAGAGGGAATAACTCATGTCATCTATTCTCCGGGTCTGAATGTTTTCTCCACTTTGACGGGTAGATTAAGTAGTGCGGGGAGCGGCGCGGAAGACTCCGCCCGCCCGGATTATTACGAGCAATGGCGTAATTGGACCACTTTCGAAGAGTTTAAGGCGAAGTATCTTGAGCCCGTTTATAAGGATCAGTACGCGTCAGTGTTTGAACTCCGGTAGTAAGGTATCAAATGATCGGTTGGCCCGCGTGCTGCGAAGATTAGTTTTTCATTTCAGGTCTTTCCCGACGACATATCCATAGGGGCAATGCCGACAGCCACTTTCGCAGCAGTAACCACGCTGCCGAAGAAAGTGCGCAGTGAATACCATCAATCCGTTTTCGACGTAGTAGTCAGTTTCTTCCCGAAGTGAAATATTGTTCGCGACTGAGGCGTCCTCTTCCGCAAGAGTGTTCCGATCATTATTGTGGTCGTCATTATCGGTCATGGCTTGTGAATCCCCGAAAGCTGTTGTTCATCGCAACCGAACATTGATGATCTCTGCCGCAACGCTGTCGCTCTGTGATAGGCTTGGTATTCGATGGCTGCAGAAGCGAGAGCAGAACAAAGTTACCCGCTAGGGCAGAAGCTTTGGTGGCTTATTCTTGGCCGACTCAGTGCGGCGTTGGTGCTGCTGCTGGCTGGCACGCTCTGGGTTCGCGGCAGCGCGAGGCAAGAGTCGTGGAGCAAAACACTGCCTCTTTTATCTGTCGTAGTGGGCCTTACCATCGTCTATTCGCTCGCCCATCGCTTCTCTAATCAGTTTCAGTTCGAGGCAAGAATTCAGTTTATGGTGGATGTTCTACTAACCACCTGGCTTGTCTGGACAACCGGTGTCATTCACTCACCTTACACTGCACTGTATATCGTGATCATCTCCGCATCCAGTTTGTTTCTCGGGCCGCGGGATGTCGTCGTTACTTCGGTCGGTTGTGCAGTCGCGTTTACAAGTTGCGCGCTTGCCGTTATGACGGGATTCCGTGCACATCCGGCGGGGGAATTTCTTCAAGCTTCATCTTACCAAACTGTCCAATCGGTGGGACTTTTTGACATAGCGTTTCTAGCTGTCGGATTGCTGTCGGCCCGGCTGGCAGAACGCCAGTCGCGCTCAGACGTGCGTTTGATGGTTGCCGCTCAGTCTCTCGCAAGCCTTCGCGCACTACACGAAAGGATCGTAGAGTCGATACGCTCCGGCGTCGTCACAACTGATTTGCGGGGACGCATTTATACATTCAATGCCGCGGCTGAAGAGATAACAGGATATAAGGTGCGCGACGTTCGCGGGCAGGACGCTTCAATCTTTTTCGGCGAAATTGGCGAGCACGTTGTGGATTCTATGCGCGCCGCGGAGGCGGGTGAAGCAAGTGCGCGCCTTGAAGCCGATTGTCTGACCGCTGAAGGGCTGCGTCTGCGGCTCGGTTTCACTATTTCGCCGCTTTTCTCCGAAGTGGGCGAGACGACAGGCACGGTCATCACCTTTCAGGATCTCACTCACATTCGCGCCCTCGAAGAGACCTCGCGCCGGCAGGATCGGCTCGCAGCTATTGGCCGAATGGCTGCCTCGATTGCTCACGAGATTAGAAACCCTTTGGCGGCTATGCGTGGCTCAATTCAGATGCTCCGCTCCGAGATGGACGGCGAATCCTCGCAGACAGAGTTGATGGAGATAATTCTTCGCGAGTCGGACCGATTGAATAGGATTATTAGTGATTTCTTAAGCTACGCGCGCCCGCGCTCAAGCACTCATGCCACGGTTGATGTCGGCGAATTGCTGAAGCAAACATTCACTCTTCTGCGTCATAGTCCGGAAATAAACGATCAGCAAATGATTGAACAACATGTGGCTGAAGGTCCGCTTCTCGCGGATGCCGATGCCGAACAACTGCAGCAGGTTTTCTGGAACCTGGCGCGCAATGCGCTGCAGGCGATGCCCGATGGGGGGACTCTGCGCGCGGAGTTGGCAAGAAACTCGCACAACAGGCTGCGAATCACCTTTTCTGATACGGGTCGTGGCATGTCTCCCGAACAAGTGGAACATCTATTCGAGCCCTTCTCTTCGACTACTGGAGGAACCGGACTGGGTCTGTCAATTGTCTATCAAATCATTCGCGATCATGGTGGTACAATAAATGTGCGCAGCCGGGAGGATCGAGGCTCAACGATTAGTATTGAACTGCCAAGCGAAAGCGAAACGGGAAATAGTGGTCAGTAACAGTCAAGGACTTGTAGTCATCGATACTTATGTCCAACCTTCTTATTGTTGATGATGAATTGGGAATGCGTCAGTATCTGACGCACCTGTTTCAGCGCGACGGCCACATCGTGCGAGTCGCCGAGAGCGGCCGTAAGGCAATGAAATTGCTGCGGGATGCACCGGCGGATCTGATTATCTCAGACGTCAGAATGCCAGACATGGGCGGTATCGAGCTCTTGCGTTTGGCCCGCGAGCTGCTGCCCAGTGTTGAAGTGGTAATGATGACGGCTTTCGCGAATGTTGAGACGGCGCGCGAGGCTTTCTTGCTCGGTGCATACGATTTCGTTCAGAAGCCTTTCGACAACGATCTACTGAGAGAGACTGTTGAACGCGCGTTGCAAAAGATTTCCTTAGTGAAAGAGAAGGCAGCGCTACTTGAAGAGAATAAGGTTCTGATTCAGGGTCAACGAACGCGCGGCAAACTCAACAATATTATCGGCAGATCCTCAAGGATGCAGGCGCTTTACCAGATGATCGAGACAGTAGCGCAAGTGCAGTCAACAGTTCTGGTCACTGGAGATTCGGGAACCGGTAAGGAACTGGTGGCCCGCGCTATACACGATCTGGGTCCGCGCGCGGAGAAGCCATTCGTTTCCGTCAACTGCGGCGCTTTTACTGAGACGTTGCTCGAGTCGGAGCTTTTTGGTTACGTAAAGGGCTCATTCACCGGGGCAAACACAAATCGGAAAGGTCTCTTTGAGGCCGCAAACACTGGAACCATCTTCCTCGATGAGATTGGCGAGATGTCTTCCGCAATGCAGGTGAAACTGTTGCGTGTTCTGCAGGAACGCAAGCTGCGACCTGTGGGCGCGACGGAGGAAACGACAGTTGATACGCGTGTAATTGCAGCGACAAACCGAGATCTTGCGAGCATGGTTAGCGAAGGAATGTTTCGGGAGGACCTTTTCTATAGGATCTCGGTCATCCCGATCGAGCTTCCGCCGTTGCGTGACAGGGCGGAAGATATTCCCGAACTTGCCCAGCACTTCGCGGCCAGGTTTTGCGCCGAGGCGGGGCGCCGCTTATTGATCAGTGAAGGTGCGATGCGTCTGCTGGAAGACTACTTCTGGCCCGGTAACGTGCGCGAGCTTGAACACACGATCGAGCGTGCGGTGGCGCTCGAGACAACTGACTCGATTCAACCGGAGCGTTTACCCGAAAAAATCACTAATTACAATCCTTATCGCATCGCTGAATCTTTCGAATTTCCTGAGGAAGGGATCAACCTCACGGCCCATCTGGACCAACTTGAGAAAACTTACATTCTCGAAGCTCTGCGCAGGACCCTGGGCAATCAAACTAGCGCTGCCGAACTACTCCGCCTCTCAGTTCGCTCGCTGCGACATCTTTTGGACAAACACGACATACGCGGACTAACCGCGCAGATGCGAGACGAACGCCGGAGTCCAGATTCAACTCCCCGACGCAGAGCATCTGATCCGACGCCTCGTCGCCGGGCCGAAGATGAAACCGAGTTCGCTGCCCGAGCGAGTGAGTGACCAGAAGCCTTCTGCCTCCTGCCGGAAACCGTCATGCGCTGACTGCCGGAATTTGTCACTGGTTCCATATCCCTCCCTAAAGCTAGCCAAAAACATCCGCTTTACCTGAGATTTTTCCTAGACCCCCCCCTGTGGCACGGCCTTTGTTATTTAGTCCGCCGACACATCGCGTTTTGCGCGGCGCAACGTGAGCACGAAAGCCGTTGGCGCGAAAACTCACTAACCCTATTTCTCCAAGGAGCACGAATAAGAAATGAAAACGAACCAACGCCAAGAGGGCTTCTCTCTCATCGAACTTCTCATCGTCGTCGCGATTATCGGCATTATCGCCGCCATCGCCATCCCCAATTTACTCGCTTCCAGACGTGCCGCCAATGAGGCATCGGCTCAGGCCGGCTTGCGTACCTTGACGAGCGCTGAAGCCAGCTATCAGGCAACTACCGGAGCAGGCACCTACGGCACGCTCGCTACGCTAGGCACTGCAAATTTGATAGATACGAGCCTTTCAGGCGCCACCGCGGCGGCCAGCGCCAAGAGTGGTTACATCTATCTGATGACTCCGCTTGCCGCAGGTGCGGGCTCGCCAGCCAACTACATTGGCGGTGACTACCCGTCGGGCGCCAGTGGTATCACTCAGACTGGCACACGCCGCTTCTTGACCGATGCTGCCGGCGTCATCTACTTCGACACGACTCTCAGTGCGCCGCCAACTACCGGCACGGCAACAGGAACGGCGATCGGTAATTGATCTCCGTCCCTGACCCATTCGCGTTCTGGCGCGGCAATTCACAGCCTGGGGAAGAAAAGCCGGTGGCGCGAGAACTTGATTAACCCAATTTCTCGGAAGGAGTACAAATAAAAATGACCAGCAAACGCCAAGAGGGCTTCTCTCTAATTGAACTTCTCATCGTCGTCGCGATCATCGGCATTATCGCCGC
>JBGPNE010000059.1:0-9309 GCA_041487335.1 Pyrinomonadaceae bacterium | reverse complement strand
GCGCGCCGCGCTATTGCCATCTCTTCAGCGCGCGCGCCGGAGGATGTTGTCTTGCGCGACAACACATCAACATCAGCAGCCGGCTCATTCAGCCTCCAGGCCTTTTCTGCTGCCTGAAGATCGTCGGCTGCCTGTTGCAACTCTTCAGACGCATCCTGCGCAGCGCCAGCAAACTTCGCGAGATTTAATGCCTGGCGCGCTCCTAGCAGCGATACGGGCGTGTCGCGATAGTCTCGATCGGCGATCTCCGGTATATGCGGATCTCGAAAATAATCGCTCGAGTTCCCGATATATTGCACATTAACCGTTTCGATCTGACTGCCGCCGGGCCTTTGGGGAGGCAGATTTTCGAGCACCACCATGCGGCTCGGGACCTTCATCAGAAAGTGTGGTTCGGCAGTGACGATTAAAGCGAAGGTCTGGAGAGGAGTAGTTACATCGATTTTTGAGTCTACAAACGTGCTGCCACTGCGCTTTATTTCGCCCATGTTATCGACTCTTCCATCAGGCGCGATTGCCCAGAGGACATAGGTGGTGTAAATGCCACCCAACTCTGAGGCGCGTGGTAGATCATCGATGTGGAGTTCGACACGCGTCCCCCGCCGGCCGGCACGTTTGACCTTCGCCTCACCCTTCAATCTCGGCAAAAGTGTCGTACCACGAAACTTCACGCTCACAGTTTCGTCAAGCGGATAAGTAACCGCTACGGTCTGGCGTGGCACATCACTTTGGGCAAAAACTGACGCACTGACGATTAATCCAGACAGCAGAATGGAGATAGCCAATTTCAAGGAAATAGTGCGCGAAACCATGGCAAGTAAAACTCCTGTTTGAATGTTAGTGTCAAGCCCAGGCTTAGCCTCTGCTTCCAGCGAACCACTTTTCTGTTGATGCAACGGCACGAATCATTGTTGCCGAAGGGTGGGGAGAGGGTCAAGCTACCGTCCAGAGGAAAGTTTCTGGTATCTGGTTTTCCGATAGGCTGCAAACTGAACGACAAATAGCGAGATCGCTGTGAGCAGCAGCACATGAATGAAGCCGCCTTTGTGCAGAAGGAATTTCAGGATGAACCAGACAAACAAGAAACCCGCACCAGCCACCCACAACATCCAGAGTTTCTCCTATTGATCGTTTGACTTGGCGGTTTGAATAGTTGACTTGGGGGTGGCCTTTGTTATTTCCCGTGCTTGCAGGCCTGCTAACGAGAGATCACTGCCGACTATGATTAAGCGGTTGTCGCTCATCTTTGCTGTTGCGAGCGATCTCGGACGCGGCTGCGACTTCACGCTCCCGCGGGCCGAGCCCTCTTCACTGCTCTGCCAGATCAGGGAACCGTCAACTCCTGACAGTCCGACTGCGAAACTATTCTTACCAGCTAATAGCACATCCAGTCGCCCGTCGTCGTTTACATCCCCAAAGACTGCTGAAGTCGCTTCGTGAGCCACCTCAGCTGACCATTTGATCTTTTCATGGGCGACATCGATGGCCACTACGCGGCCTCGATCTGTAATCATTACTGCCACGGACGACTTGTCCCCATCCAAATCGGCAACAGCGAGAACACCGATCGGATAGTCGCCACCAATGGCGAGACGCCCAAGTGATTGAAATCCTGCCGTATCGAAGGTCGCGAGTCCGTCCTTAGTGCCCACCAACATAAGCACGCCGCGTGAAGTCTCAACGACGACGGGCGGAGTTGTTATATCGGAGCCCACTTCTATACTACGAACATAGTCTCCACCAAACTTACGCACTTCGATCGAGCCGCCCTTTGTCGGTATGAGTAGCCCCCGGAAATCTCCGCTCGCGAGCAGGACCGGCGGGCCAATAGCTTCGCCCCCCAGTTTGGCCTGAGTTTCGACTTTACCTGTGTTGCCATCTAGAACGAACAAGCTATCCAACTTTTCGTCAATTAGATAAACCTCAGCTTCACTGTTTCTGCCAATGTCGACCACCAGACCGCTAGTAGCGTGACTGGCAATCTCTGTGCTCCATAATTCGCGGCCGGTCGGCCCATCCAAGGCTCGCACTCCCTTGTCAAAAGCGACTATAACCCGCGAAGAAGCAGTCATCGAACCTATGATCAATGGAGCAAACTGTTTTTCATACGTCCTGACCCTTTCGCCAAACTGCGCATCGAGCCTGAACCGAGCCGTCCATAAGGCGATTCCCCGGGAACCATCGAGCGCATAGACCGTACCCTCTGAATTCACGCCAATGAAGTCTAGCGGGAATCCGGTTCGTAGTTGCACAGCCATCGGTCCCGCTATTTCACCGGTAGCAGCTAACCAACCCGGAACTACGTTTCCCCTTGTCAAAATATTTAGAGTAAGTCGCGGCTTTTCCGCGACCTGAGCTCTCACTTCAAACGGCACCGCTTTCAGAAATTTACCAGTTTCAGATTCCGACGGAGCGACTCGCCAGTAATAACGACCGGGAGCGAGATCTCTTGTAACGTATTCGTCACCTGTAACTAGTCCATCAAAAAACACATCGCTAAATCGCTCGTCGCTGGCAATCTGAAGCCTGTATCTCTCAACGCCAGGCTGTTTGCTCCATTGAATGCGAGCAACTGGAGCTTGTATCGAGGCGTATTTTTTCTGTCCCGGTAAACTCGAACAGAAAACAAAAAGCAGCATTGCCGACACAAGTTGGAGCTGAACAGACCTGAGGGTGCAAGATCTCACAACGGTCCGCAGCAATGTTTCTGACGAGGATTTAGAAGAGAATCTGGTGTGGGCGAAAATCATCAGCTTAGGGAGCCTCATTCAGCTTGTATCCAACGCCTCGAACGGTCAGTACATATTTCGGGTTTTTCGGATCGGCTTCGAGCTTCTTTCGCAGTCGGTTGATATGTGGATCAATGTTGCGCTGATAGCCCTCGTAATCTGTGCTCCAAACTTTGTCCAGCAATGCATTTCGCGACCAGGCGCGGCCGGGTTCCGATGCCAGCAGCTCCAGGATCTGAAACTCGAGCGGAGTAAGATCGATCCGTAGACCCTGCCTGTTCACTTCGTGTCGGCGCTTGTCGATTACCAGGTCTCCCACCTGGATGCGCTCACCATCCGGGGCCTGCTGAGTCGTAGTCGATCGTCTTAGCAGGGCTTCCACGCGATATTCCAGCTCGCGCGGACTGAAAGGCTTCGCAAGGTAGTCGTCAGCGCCGGCTTCAAAGCCCGCGACCTTGTCGTCAAGTGCGTCGTGTGCAGTTAGAAAGAGCGCCGGAGTTTGAATCCCTCTGTCTCTGACACGCTTCAGTAACTCAAGGCCAGACATCCCCGGCATGGACACATCCAGGATGAAGCAGTCAAACCTGCCGCCCACAGCTGGCTCCAGGCCAGCCACACCGCTTTCGCGCTCTTCGACGTCAAATCCAAGGCGGCGAAAATACTCGGCCAGTAGCAGACGCATATCGGCGTCATCGTCAACGATCAGAAGTCGCTTTCCAGCGTACTGGGTAGTCAGCTGCTCTAGTTGTCTCAAGTCGTCTGACCCTTAAGGAAAAGTCTTAAAGCTCACGCAAATTCAAAATGCAATTATAACTCAGTTCCTGGAGTAATCGAAGAAGCTTCGAGGGCCAGTACAAGTGGGAGGGACCCAAATGGAGGCAAATGGGTTAACCTTGACGCAATTAAGCGAGGGTAAGTATAGTTGCCTTTTCAGTTTTCAGCCGTCTTTAACCTTCCTTATAACCACTGATCAGAGACTTTCGCAACTAGCGATGCGCGATCTTAGACGACTGCTAAAGTATTTAAGGCCTTACCAGGGAACGTTCACGCTCGCGACTTTTGCGATGCTTCTGGTAGGTTTGCTGGAAAGCGCAATCGGCGGGCTCATCGTTCCAATATTTGACCAGGCTTTTGCTCAAAGCGGCGGACACCGCACTGCCACGCTTTTCGGGCTTCAGCGAATCATTCCCGATTCTGGTTTGGCTGCGTGGAAGACTATTTCTATTCTGCTGCTGACTTTCACTTTTGCGAAAGGAATAGCTGAATACTTCTCAACCTATTTGATGGCCCGGATCGGACAATCCGCGGTTCTCAAACTGCGCCAGAATCTTTATAGCCATCTGCTCTCGCAGTCGGCAAGTTTCTTCGAGCGCCATCGCACAAACTATCTGGTCTCGCGTTTGGTTTCGAGCGCTGCGGCAATTGAAACTGCGGTTACCAGCACACTTCGCGACATGTTGCGCGAAAGTTTTACGCTGATTGCCTTCCTGGCAGCATCCTTCTACTACAGTTGGCGTCTTACACTCGGCTCCTTAACGATCGCCCCGATCATTGCGCTGCTGACGGCTAAATTTGGGACTGCCTTGCGCAAGCTTTCTCGGGAAAGTTTTGAGGGTAACAAGGAGCTTACTGACACAGCGCAGGAAGCGTTATCGAGTCAGAGTATTGTCAAAGCCTATCGTGCCGAAGCCCACGAGTCTGCTCGCTTCACGACTGTTGCGAAACGGATCGTTCGCGCCAATCTCCGCACAGCCAGCATTTCCGGATTCGCCCCGCCGACTATCGAAATGATCGGCGTAATCTTCGTGGTGTTTCTGCTTTTCTTCGGCCAGCATGAAATTGCCTCAGGCCGGATGAACGTTGCGCAGTTTTTGACCTTCTTGTTCTTCCTGTTTCGCAGTTACGACCCCATGCGAAAACTGTCTCGACTGCAGAACAGCATGGAGCAGGCGCTCGCCGCCGCACACCATGTCTGGGAAGTGATGGATGAACATGCAGAGATTCCCGAAAAGAAGGACGCGATTGAACTTCAGCCGCTGAAACACGAGCTCGAATTGCAAAATGTTTCCTTCGGTTATGCTAACGAATCGCGCTCGGTCTTGCGCGGTGTCAGTCTCAAGATTCCCGCAGGTAGCATGGTGGCGTTGGTGGGTGAATCAGGCGGAGGAAAATCCACATTGACCAAGCTTTTGCCGCGGTTTCACGATCCCGTGTCGGGCGCCGTGCTCTGGGACGGAATCGATCTTCGCGAGGCAAAGATTTCCAGCCTGCGTCGCCACATCGCGCTCGTGACTCAGGAAACAGTACTATTCAACGATACCGTCCGGCATAATATTGCCTACGGACGGCCTGACGCGACGGACATGGAGATCGAGGAAGCTGCGCTCATTGCATTCGCCCACGATTTCATCAAGGACCTTCCCCTCGGTTACGATACGGTCGTCGGCGAACGCGGAATATTTCTTTCTGGGGGCCAGCGGCAGCGGCTGGCAATAGCGCGGTCCATACTGGTTGATGCGCCGGTGCTGATTCTTGACGAAGCTACGTCGGCACTTGATGCCGAATCAGAACGACTTGTGCAACGAGCGATTGCCAATCTTGTCCGCAACCGAACCACAATTGTAATTGCCCACCGCCTGTCAACGATTCGTCGCTCAGATACAATTGTAGTGATGGAAGCCGGCCGAATTATAGAAAAGGGCAGCCACGCAGAGTTACTGGCCAAGGGTGGGCAATACAGAAGGCTATACGAGCTTCAATTTGCAGATGAAGAAGAAGAGTTGTCAGTGGTCAGTAGTCAGTAGTCAGTCGTTTAAGACTTACAACGAACAACGGACAACTGACTACTGACTACTGACAAACTAGCTAACGGTTATGAAATCGATGACAGGATACGGACGCGGCTCGGCGGTTGGTAAAGACTTCTTCGTGTCTATTGATCTGAAGACCGTTAACAACCGCTTTCTCGATATTCATCTCCGTCTCAATACTGAGCTGTTGTCATTGGAGCCGGCAATCAAACGCCGGATCGGTTCTCGCCTATCGCGAGGGCGAGTGGATCTAACAATCAGCTTTGAGAGAACGTCTCAAGTTGCCTACGAGTTGAACCGTCCTCTGATTGCTGGATATCTGAGTGCTCTGCGCGAAATGCAGCAGGAGTTTGATATTGCCGGCGAACTGGACATCAATGTGCTAGCCCGTCTGCCCGGGGCGCTTCAACCGGCGCGCGAAAGCCTTGATGAAAAGATGATTGCGGGTATCGAAAAGGCGGTCGACGAGGCGCTCGATGAACTTGAGCGGATGCGTGAACAGGAGGGCGCGGCGCTATGTACAGAGATGCACGAACGCCTCGAGAGGATAGAAGCGTTGGTCCCAACGATAGAGGAAGCAGCCACCGGACTCGTCGACCTATATCGCGCGCGTTTGCAGAAGCGAATAGGCGAACTGCTCAACCGAGACGGCCAGGTGCTCGAACTCGACCCCGCGAGGCTCGCTCAAGAGGTCGCATATCTTTCAGATCGTAGTGACGTCAGCGAAGAGATGTTGCGGCTGCGTAGTCATCTGGCACAATTTCGTGAAGCGTTGGACTCGACCAGTGAGACCGGAAAGATGCTCGACTTTCTGTTGCAGGAGCTAAATCGGGAAGCGAATACCACGTTGTCGAAGTCTGCCGATCTTTCAATAAAGGAAGCGGCGCTGGCCATCAAGGCTGAGGTAGAGAAGATTCGCGAGCAGGTTCAGAATGTTGAGTGAAACAGAAGAGTCGCAGTATCAGACCCCAACTGCCGCGGTAGAAGTGACCGCGCCGGGCATCCTGTTTGTTGTCAGTTCTCCCTCAGGCGGCGGCAAGGGAACATTGGTTCAGCGCGTGTTGAAGACGGTAGCGAACCTTAGTTATTCTGTCTCCTACACAACCCGAACGCCGCGAAATGGAGAGGTCAACGGTCGTGAATACTTTTTTGTCACGACTGAGGCGTTTCAGCAGATGATCGCCGCCAATGAGTTTCTTGAGTGGGCGCCCGTCCACGGGAAGCTGTATGGCACCGGCCGGAGCCAGGTAACGCGCGAGATTTCTGCGGGGCGCGATATCATTCTGGAAGTCGACGTTCAAGGCGCGGCCAGCGTGCGGAATTTGATCACGGATTCGGTGAGCATTTTTATTCTGCCACCGTCATTCGAAGTTTTGCGGCAGCGCTTGGTAGCTCGGGGCACAGATTCTGCCGAGGAACTCGAGTTGCGGCTGCGCAATGCTCCCCAGGAGCTGAAGTACTACGCGACCTTTGACTACGTAATCATCAATGACGATGCCGAGTGCGCAGCCGCTCAACTGGCTTCGATTATTTACGCGGAAAGGGCGCAGCTGTTGCGCCAGGAGCCATACGTAAAGAGGCTGGTTGAAGCTTTTGTCTTAGAAGAAAAGGGCACTGGTAATTGAAGTTTATCGGCGAAAGGACTATCAGCAATCATGGCAACAACAACTGATGAAGAGATCGAAAACATAGGAGAAGAGACGCAAGCCCAGGAAATTGATTCAAAATACCGTCTGATTATTCTAGCGGCCAAGAGAAGCAAGCAACTGCAACGCGGCGCCCGGCCGCGCATCGAGATCGATCCGATAAAACATAAGCCAACTCGCATAGCTCTGGAAGAAGTGATGCGAGGCAAAGTGAATTTCACGATCAACAACGGGGACAAGGACGAATAGTTTCTTTTTACATCCCCTTGTAATCCGGTCCACCGCCGCCTTCCGGGGTCACCCAGTTGATAATCTGGTACTGGTCCATGATGTCGCAGGTTTTGCAGTGCACACAGTTTGAGAAGTTGATCTGCAGTTTGCGCTTACCATTCTCTCCATCCTCAGTCATCTCGTAAACGGCGGCCGGACAAAAACGCTGGCAGGGATTTCCATACTCTTCCGCACAGCGCGTCGAGCAGATGTTCGTATCCAGCACATGGAGGTGTGCGGGTTGGTCTTCGGCATGACCGACAGCAGCGTGATAGACGTCCGTAAGTTTATTGAACGTGATTTTGTCGTCGAATCGCAGGCCCTCGTATCGCTGTTCGATATGGTCGCCATGATAGCCATAAGACGCCAGCTTCTTCATTGCCTTGTGACCGGATTCCCCGTGCGCGCGCTCTAGAATTCCCCACGCTTTGCCGCTGGTAATAAACTGCAGACCAGCATTTACGAGGCCAAGCCAGCGGCCATGCCGGAATCCCGCATGAAAGTTTCTCACCTTGCGCAGCTCCGGAATAATCCAGCTTTCGTTGACAAGCTGTTCGTACCGTTGCAACTGTCGCGACGAAAACTCGCCGGCCAGCAGTGCCTCAAATATCGTTTCGGCCGCAAGCATGCCGCTCTTGATGGCCGAATGAATTCCTTTCAACCGTTGCGAATTGAGAAATCCCGCGCAGTCGCCGACCAAAAGAACTCCGTCAGCATAGATCCGCGGCATCGCAAAGTACCCGCCCGCGGCGATTGTCTTCGCGCCGTACCGAATCATCTTGCCACCTTCGAGCAGACGCGCAATGAACGGATGAGACTTGAAACGCTGAAACTCGGCGTGAGGATCGAGCAACGGATCTTGATAATCGAGCCCTGTTACATAGCCGAGGTTCAGAATGCGATTCTGCATTCCGTAGACCCACCCGCCACCGTAGGTGTGCGCGTCCGAGGGAAAGCCGAGCGTGTGTGTGACTCTGCCAGCGGGATAACGATCGTCGGGCAACTCCCACAACTCCTTCACCCCGATACTATAAACCTGAGGCTCCCGACCCTCATCGAGGTTTAGCCGCTGAACTAGTTGTTTGGTCAACGAACCGCGTGGTCCTTCACCGAGCACAGTCACCCTGGCGTGAAGATCAATACCCGGCTCGAAGTTTGGCTTCCGCTTCCCTTCCTTGTCTATTCCCTTGTCGCCGGTGCGCACACCAATGACGCCATCGTCCCCGTCGTAAAGCATGGCAGCTCCGGGAAATTCCGGAAAGATGTTTACTCCGGCCTCTTCGCACTTCTCCCCCAGCCAGGCCGTGAGTCGATTGAGGGAAACGATGTAGTAGCCATGGTTCTTGAGCGGTGGCGGTGTTATCGGAGAACGAATGGCGTGCTTTTCGGTGAGGTAAAGGAAGAAATCCTCCTTCACCGCAGATTCCAGCGGTGCGCCTTGCTCGACGAAGTCTGGAATCAATTCCTTGAGCGCGCGAGGATCCATTACTGCACCTGAGAGGATGTGAGCGCCGACTGAAGCGCCCTTCTCGATTACGCCAATCTCGATCTCGCCGAGAGACTTGCCCTCACGTTCGCCCTTTGCTACAGCTTCATTGTGCTGCTTAACCAAACGAGCCAGGTGCAGCGCGCCACTCAGGTTTGCCGGGCCTGCGCCAACGAACACAACATCCATCTCCAAAGTTTCACGTGCCATCAAGCGGTCCTCAAGAAAGTTAGAAGCGACAAAATGACTCGCTATCCCCCTTGGTTGCAGAAAAGCAAATCGACCCTGCCGTTTCTAACGAGACGGCGGACGGGCGCGCTGCCCACGCCCGGGCCTTCGCCCCGGCGACAGTTCCTGATGCAGTTCCG
>JBGPNE010000058.1:0-9382 GCA_041487335.1 Pyrinomonadaceae bacterium | reverse complement strand
CGGGTTAGCAATGTGATAGCGCACCGTCGCAGTTGGACCTCGCCAATGCCTTTGTGCAACGCCAGGGAGTTTCTCAATAAGTATCCTACCAGCCTCGCCCCCGCGGCACAGTTTGTCGATGCGGTCCTGGCCACACTGCAGAATGAGGTTGGCGTGAACCTCACTTCAGAGCGCACTAATCTCATCAATCTCTTCAACCAGGGCGGTCGCGGCGCTGTGATGTACCGGCTGGCTGATGCCAACATCCAGACCAATCCCATCAACAATCGCCAGAAAGGGGTATGGGTCAGTTTGACGACGAGGTTTAGAGTTCAACCTTTAGGTTGCGCGTTATTAAAGGACAAGCTAAATAAAGCTTGAACTCTAAACTGACCCACTACCTAGAAAGGGGCGGAGTAAGCAGGATGGATTAAGCCGCTCCTACTTCAAGCTTTTGATGTTTTCCGGTTTGGTGAAGAGGGAATCCGGAAGCGGGCGGTTGTATTCGATTGATTCGTAGTTGATGCGGCTGGTTTGGTTGCCGTTTATAAAGTGATCGACTACAAATGGCGCGGTAGTGCCATTGATGGTAATTGGTTGGGCAAGACGATCTTCTTCTGTGATCTCTTCCGTTTCATCAGAGTCGGCTTTCTTGCGGCTGCGCTTGTAAATCACCTTTGCCGGGATTCCATCCTTGGCTCCGAATTCGTATTCGATCCAGAATCCGTCAGGATACGTAAGGCGCACAGTTTCATTACGCCTGGCAAGCCCTGCTTCGCGGCGCCCGACATAGCCTAGCGTTGCGCCTTCCTTGCGCCACCACCCGTGCAAAAGATTTTCCATGCTCGTGCGCATCCCACGTCTGAACTCTTCGATCTGCGCGGGTTTCATATCATTCAGAGTCTTGGTCGCTCCGTCGTAGACCCATCCTTTTTCGCCAGAGTTAGTTTGAATCGTGCGTATTCCGCTGCCCGTAAACTCCGTACGCTCCTTATCAGGATAGACTATGTAGTCAACAAACTTGGCAGGAAGTTGCGACATTCCCTCCTGGTATGCTGTGAAGAGGCCACGTCCCACGACTGTGCGCACGTTCAAATAGCTGTTTCCGCCAACGGCCTCAATGGCGCGCGTTACGACTGCTTCCGCTTTCTGAACTTGCAGAGTTGATTGCGCTGCCGAATTGTTGTTTTGCGCCTGTGAAAAGCTGGTGAGCAGCAATAGCAGGAGAAAGATAAACAGTCGGTTCTGAATGATCATCGTTAAGCCAAATTTACCACAGAGCTTCCTTGCTCGTACTGCGACGAGCAGAAAAACTCGTCCTGCCTGGAATCAACGACTTACCGGCGAGTTTCTAAGATCCGCAGCGGGCGCTTACCGGAGAGAGAAAAAGGGCTTCAATGAAGAGTTCACTGAAACCCTTTTTGGAGTTAATCGCGCCCGGAAGGCGGGACCGGGGTCCCCAAGCGGGCAGCCCGCTTGGGGTGGTGGTACAGTCCCCTTCCAAACATCGTTCGTGGACTAGTTCAAATTGACGTTAAAGCCTGCAGCCGGCTTTACGATGGTCTCGCCATTTTCGACGTCAACCAGGAAATTCGCGGCTGTCTTCCACATGGCGGTAATCGGCAGCTTGACTTTTTCATCGATGTGACGCTTCAAGAAGCGAGCACCGTAAGCCGTATTGAAGCCTTTCTCGGTCAGCAAATTGATCGCCGCCTCAGTGAACTCGATCGTTTTGCCCTGTCGCTCCATCTGCCGACGCAGCTTATCGAGGTAGAGTCTGGCAATCTGTCGGACCTCGTCCATCGTCAGCGGCGCGAAGACGATGATCTCATCGATCCGATTGCGAAACTCGGGTGAGAACCGCTGCTCCGCCGCTTTCATCACCTCATTGTTTACAGCACGAAAGTCGGTGGCCGTCTTGGTGCCAAACCCGAGCGGTCTCTCGAACTTCTTAAAGCTGTCTGACCCCAGATTGGACGTCATGATCACAATAGCGTCTGACAAGTAAACCCTCTTCCCTCGACCGTCTGTCAGCCAGCCTTCATCAAAGGCCTGCAGAAAAAGGTTCATTAGGTAAGGTGAGGCCTTCTCCACCTCATCCAGCAGCAGTACCGTGTAAGGATTCTCACGCAATTGCTCCGTCAGAATTCCCCCTCGCTCCGAGCCGACAATGCCGCGGGGCATGCCAATCAACTTTTCAATGCTAACAGTGCCATCGCTGTATTCAGACATATCGATGCGGACCATCTTCTCCTCGTCGCCAAACATGAATTCAGCAACGGCTTTCGCGAGCTCGGTCTTTCCGACGCCGGTGGGACCCAGGAACAGAAGCACACCGTCGGGTTTGTAGTGAGATTCTTTTAGCGGACCTTTGTTCAGTCGCAATCTTTGTGCGACCGCTTTGATCGCCTTGTTTTGGCCGATCACGCGCTGGCCCAACATCGCTTCGGTCATCGCGAAACGATCGCCGGTGTCGCGGAAGATCATGTCGCGCGGGATACGCGACTCTTGTGAAATCACCTCGATGACGTGTTCCGGCTTCACCACCATCGTTTGCGGCTCGTTGATCTCAACCTTCACTGCCGCAGTGTCAAGCCAGCCAATGGCCTTGTCCGGCAGATGAAGATTGCGTATGTACTTCGGGGCCATCTCGAGCGCCGTATTAATGGCATCATCCGAAATCTTCACAGAATAATTCTTTTCCAGGCGCGGGCGCAGACCGAGGAGTATCTCGCGCGTCTCGCTGATCGAAGGCTCAACGACTTTCACCAATCGGAAACGACGAGCGAGGGCCTCATCGTCTGCGATGTATTCTTTATATTCCGAAATTGTGGTGGCGCCGATAATGCGCATATCACCGCGAGCCAGCGCCGACTTAAACATATTGGCGGCATCCGACGATGTGCCCATAGCCGCCCCGGCACCGATTATGGTGTGCGCTTCATCGATGAAGAGAATCAGATTGTCGTGGTCTTTGACTTCATCGATGATACCCTTGATTCTTTCTTCAAACATTCCGCGCAGCATTGTGCCAGCGACAATGCCGCCCATTTGAAGCTGGACCACGTGCGCACCGCGCAGGCGCGCTGGCACCTTTTCGGGCTCAAGTTCGATCAAGCGCGCTATACCCTCGACAACCGCTGTCTTCCCCACGCCGGGCTCGCCAACCAGCATCGGCGAATTGGCCCGCTCGCGATGACAAAGAATCTCGACGATCTGTTGGATCTCTTTTTCTCGACCAATCGTGGGTGGAATCTTGTCAGCCCTCGCCAGGCGATTAAGCGACACACCAAAATGCTTTAAGTATGGAGGGAGGTCAAACTTCTTCCGGTATTGTTCTTCTGCCTGTTCACGTTTCTGAACCTGGGTGCGAACGTTTTGCGCAACGGCCTCGGCGTTTGCTCCCATGCTTCTCAGCACTTCTACAAAGAGGCTGTCATAGTTTGTGAGTGCTTCGAAAATATCCGTTGCTTCTATCGTCTTGCGGCCCTGTGCCCGGGCCCGCTCCATGGCCCGCTTAAAGAGATCCGTAGTGTCAGGAGCAATCCGGAAACCTTTACCAACGTGCTGTTGACGGTTCGTTTCGAGACGTTTATCGATCGCGAACTTCACAACGATGGGATCGAGCGACAACTCCCGCATGGTCGAGTTGAACAGATCAGGCTCCTCATGCATGAGCGCCTCCAGGATATGTTCAACCGCAACGTAGTTCTGATCGCGCTGGCGCGACTCACTTAATGCATGCTCGAGTATGCGCTGACCGCTTTCACCAAACTTATCTTTGTATGCCCCAAGATCAACCATCTTCTTTACCTAACTCATTCCTTCAACGAAATCGCCGTTGTA
The DNA here is from genome assembly GCA_041487335.1 of Pyrinomonadaceae bacterium. Classification (GTDB taxonomy): domain Bacteria; phylum Acidobacteriota; class Blastocatellia; order Pyrinomonadales; family Pyrinomonadaceae; genus PSRF01. The sequence continues at coordinate 5,557 of JBGPNE010000058.1, read as the reverse complement.
TGATTTCATGACGGCACGCCAGCTACTTCTTCGCTATCCCCATTTCAAAATCGCATATCTAACCCCAGGTTAGATATGATGAGCATAGGCTCCGTTGCATTTCAATGCAATAAGAAATCCTTCGTGGGATCTCCTTGCAAATCCCCTGCCAGTGGGCCAAATATGATCGCGTAATTCGCTAAATCGCAGATTTCTGCCCTAGCAGTCACAATCAATAATCATAATCTTCGCCGCCCGGCATTGGCGAAACCGCCTTCTTTGGTTCAGGAGCATCCGTAACCGCAGCCTCAGTCGTCAACAAGAGCCCGGCGATCGAGGCGGCATTCTGCAGAGCCGTGCGCACAACTTTTGTGGGATCAATGATCCCGGCTGTGACTAAATCTTCAAATTGCCCAGTGGCGGCATTGAATCCTCTATTACCTTTCAACTCTTCAACCTTGCCCACGATCACCGCGCCATCAAGCCCAGCGTTTTCCGCAATGCGCCGCAAAGGTTCTTCGAGTGCGCGTCTGACAATCTTGATTCCAGTTAGAGTGTCCGGGTCCTCAACCGACAGACTGTCGAGCACTTTGGCGGCACGCAGAAGAGCTATACCGCCTCCAGCGACTATGCCTTCCTGGGCTGCGGCCTTGGTTGCATTGAGTGCGTCTTCGACTCGCGTCTTGATCTCTTTCATAGCCGTTTCGGTCGCCGCGCCAACCTTCACCACTGCGACACCACCGACAAGCTTTGCCAAACGTTCCTGCAATTTCTCGCGATCGTAATCCGAAGTAGTTTCTTCGATCTGATTTCTAATAGTTGCGACTCGGCCCTGAATGGACTTGCGGTCACCGCCACCCTCAACAATCGTGGTGTTGTCCTTGCCGACGATCACGCGTTTAGCGGAACCGAGGTCGGATATTTGCACGTTCTCGAGTTTGATTCCCAAATCTTCCGTTATTACGCGACCGCCGATGAGAATCGCCAGATCTTCCAGGATCGCTTTGCGACGATCGCCAAAAGCGGGCGCTTTGACGGCGCACACTTTGATCGTGCCGCGCAGTTTGTTCACCACCAGAGTCGCCAGCGCATCACCTTCGATGTCCTCCGCGACAAGCAAGAGCGAACGACCGCCTCCGGCTGACTGCTCGAGAATCGGAAGAAGATCGCGCATTGCCGCAATCTTCTTTTCGTGCAGAAGGATCAACGGGTCCTCAAGCACGACCTCCATCCGATCCGAGTTGGTCACAAAATAGGGAGAGAGGTAGCCACGGTCAATTTGCATCCCTTCCACTACTTCCAGTTCCGTCTGCAGCGTCTTTGATTCCTCCACCGTTACGACGCCGTCTTTGCCAACCTGCTCCATGGCCTCAGAGATCAGTCTTCCCATTGCGCGATCGTTGTTGGCCGCTACGCTGGCAACGTTAGTCAGATCCTCTTTTCCCTTCACTTTTTTGGAAACGCGTTCGAGCTCGGCGACCACCGCACCCGTTGCCATTTGAATGCCGCGCTGCAAAGACATTGGATTAGCGCCTGCGGTCACGTTCTTTACGCCTTCGCGAAAAATTGCCTGAGCCAACACCGTTGCGGTTGTGGTACCGTCGCCGGCCGTGTCATTCGTCTTCACGGCAACTTCGCGCACCATCTGCGCACCCAGATTCTCGTACTTATCCTTCAGCTCAATCTCTTTAGCAACAGTGACGCCGTCCTTAGTTATTACCGGCGATCCGAACTTCTTACCAAGGACGACGTTGCGTCCTTTTGGTCCGAGTGTCACTCGAACTGCATTGGCCAGAGTGTTCACTCCCTGAAGCATCGCCCTACGTGCCTCCTCACGAAACTTCATCTCTTTTGCAGCCACTCTTTTCGTCTCCTTAGATAGACTAGCAATATGCCAAACCTCATTTGCCGGTTTGGCTTAACCTTTCGCAAGCGCGCCCCACCTTAACACGAGCTGGACGCAATAAACGTTCGCCGATCCTGTAGCCCGGAGCGTACTCGGCAATCACCTTGTGCTCCATCTCAGGCTTCACTTCGATTGTATCAACCGCTTCGTGCAGCGCTGGATCGAAGGATTGACCAACTGATTCGATCGCCTCAACACCAGCAGCGGCAAGGGCGTTTTCGAAACTTGCGGCGGTCCGGCACACCCCTTCTAGAATGACTTCCAGCGAGCCATCTGTCTCGGCAGCTTCAGTTGCGCGCTGAAGGTTGTCTAACACCGGAAGCAAAGCGGCAATGAAGTCTGCTTTTTCCCGTTGAGCACGTTCGTCGGCCGCACGATTCAAACGTAGGCGAGTCTCGTCCATCTCGCGTTGGAGTTGGTTGCGCAACTGTTCAAAACGCGACTGCACTTCGTGGACCAATTTTTCGGCGGCCCTGGTACGCGCCTCCAACTCCTCTACGTAACTGGGCTTCAGACTCGGAGTTCCTGCGGCAGTATTCGCCACAATCTTGCCATTCTCACCCAGATGGATGCGACGGCGATCCGTAACACGGATCTCTTGTGCAGCATCATTGTCGGTTTCAGACCGCTGATCGCTTGTTCCTTCGTTCTTATTCATGTTAGTGGCGCCTGTTCATCCTTCATCCTTCGTATTTCATCTACGCTACTGCCGCTGCTAGTTCGGTATTGAACCTCATCTTGTCGCCGTCTGCCAACACCTTGACTGTCTCGCCCGACAGAATCTCGCCACGCAGAAGTTTCACCGCGAGCGGATTCTGGATTAGCGTCTGGATTGCTCGCTTAAGTGGACGCGCGCCATAGTTTGGATCGTAACCTTCGCGCGCCAAAAGCTCCCGCGCTGATTCATCAAGTACGAGCGTGATATTCCTCTCGTGCAACATTTCCCGCAGTCGCTCCAGCTGAACATCTACGATCTGCCTAATCTGCTTTCGGGAGAGTTGGTGAAAGACGACGATATCGTCAATACGGTTCAGAAACTCTGGGTTGAAGTTCAGCCGCAACTCCTGAATCACAGCTTCGCGTACCTGGTTCTCGTTGCCTTCGGCCGCCTGGATCTCGCGCGATCCCAGGTTCGAAGTCATGATTAAGACAGTGTTCCTGAAATCGACCGTTCGACCTTTTGAATCCGTAAGTCGTCCATCGTCGAGTATCTGTAGCAACACATTGAAGACGTCGGGGTGGGCTTTCTCAATCTCGTCAAACAGGACAACTGAATAGGGCCGCCGGCGCACAGCCTCAGTTAATTGGCCACCCTCTTCATAACCGATGTAGCCTGGAGGGGCGCCGATCATTCGCGCCACTGCGTGCTTCTCCATGTACTCAGACATATCGAGGCGCACCATTGACCGTTCATCGTCGAAAAGGAATTCCGCCAGCGCCCGAGCCGTTTCAGTTTTACCCACTCCAGTTGGCCCAAGGAAGATGAATGAACCAATCGGCCGATTCGGATCCTGTAACCCGGCGCGGGCGCGGCGAACGGCGTCGGCGACTGCCGTTAAGGCTTCATCCTGGCCGATTACGCGTTTGCTGAGCCTTTCCTCCATGGTCACGAGTTTCTGCAATTCGCCTTCGAGCATCTTGGAAACTGGAATGCCTGTCCATTTCGCAACGACTTCGGCAACATCCTCTTCGTCAACCTCTTCCTTGAGCATCACGCCGTCTTTCTGAAAGTTGGCGAGCTTGTCCTGTTCAGTTGCAAATCGACGTTCGAGTTCAGGAATCTTGCCATACTGGATCTCAGAAGCGCGTGCGAGATCGCCGGCGTTGCGTGCCTGGTCCAGTTGGAGTTTCAAGTTCTCCAATTCTACCTTAGTCGTACGCATGTGCTCGATGGCTTCCTTCTCCGACTGCCACTTTGCTTTCATGCCTGAGGATGTTTCCCTGAGATCAGCAATTCGTTGTTCGATCTCCTGCAGCCGTACTTTGGATCTTTCGTCCTCTTCACGTTGCAAGGCCTGACGCTCAATTTCCAGTTGAATAATCTCGCGCTCAAGCTGATCGATCTCCTGGGGAAGCGAATCAATCTCAATGCGCAGCCGCGAAGCAGCCTCGTCAATTAAGTCGATTGCTTTGTCCGGGAGAAAGCGGTCAGTTATGTAGCGGTTGGAAAGCGTCGCTGCGGCAACAATTGCGGAATCTTTAATGCGAACGCCATGGTGGACCTCATAGCGCTCTTTTAGTCCGCGCAAGATCGCAATCGTGTCTTCGACGGTAGGTTCGCCCACATAGATCTGCTGGAAGCGTCGCTCCAGCGCCGCGTCTTTCTCAATATATTTTTTGTACTCATTGAGAGTCGTTGCGCCGACGCAGCGTAGTTCGCCTCGAGCCAACGCCGGCTTCAACATATTTGACGCATCTATTGCGCCTTCGGCAGCGCCCGCACCGACCAGTGTATGAAGCTCATCGATGAACAAAATGATCTGCCCCTGGGCGTTCTCTATCTCCTTTAGGACTGCTTTCAGGCGATCCTCGAACTCGCCACGGTACTTCGCACCGGCGAGCATCGACCCGAGATCGAGCCCGACCAATCGCTTGTTTCGCAAGGTCTCCGGAACGTCGCCGGAGACGATTCTTTGCGCAAGCCCTTCCACGATGGCGGTCTTGCCGACACCTGGTTCGCCAATCAGTACCGGATTGTTCTTTGTGCGTCGCGAAAGGACTTGAATGGTTCTGCGTATCTCGTCATCGCGCCCAATTACAGGATCAAGTTTGCCCTTGCGGGCGAGGTCAGTAAGGTCTCGCGCGTATTTCGAGAGCGCCTGATAATTCTGTTCGGCATTCTGCTCCGTGATGCGCGAACCGCCGCGCATCTGCTCGATGACTTTGAGTAAGTCGTCGCGCTTGACACCGTGCTGTCGTAAAAGTTTTCCTGAATCGCCGTCCTTCTCGTCTGCGATGGCAAGCAGAAGATGCTCGGTTGACATGAACTCATCCTGCATTCCATCTGCCTGTTTTTGCGAAGCGGTAAAGATTTGACTCAGCCGCGGGCTGAAATACTGCTGGCCACCTTGCACTCGCGGAAGACGGGCAATTGCCGCCTGAACGTCATTAAGGATAACTGGCACATTGACAGCGAGCTTCCCTAGAATTGGCCGCACGATACCTTCAGGCTGTTCAAGCATTGCTGCTAGCAGATGCTCCGGCTCAACCTGCTGGTTTTGATTACGCTCGGCCAGCTCGATAGCTGCTTGAATTGCCTCCTGGCCCCTTAAAGTAAACTTATCTAATCGCATTTATTTCCAATACGACGACATAAAGATAAGCGAGCGGGGGTCAGCTCGAATGAAAGGCATTCCGCACAAGCCCCGCTCACCTCGTGTTGTTTACTCGTTACCGATTAGCGCCCTCCAGCGGCCTCTCTCGACTTCTCAGCCGCACCAGCCTTTTCGGCTTTTGCTTCGATCGTCTTACCAGAGGCTGCCGTTCCTTCACCGCTGATTTCGATTCGGCGCGCCTTGGCGTCTTCACGTTTCGCGAGTGTCACACGCAATACTCCGTTGCGATACTCGGCGGTTGCTCCCTCCGCAGACACCGTCTGCGGCAAGGTGAACGATCGCGTAAACGATCCATAAGAGCGCTCGACCCGATGATAATTATCGGTCTCGTCCTTCT